>JAAHIA010000388.1 GCA_010671975.1 Leptolyngbya sp. SIO4C1
TCTGCTGCGGCGAGCCGGGCTGAGCGTAGGCAATAAAAAACGAGAGCAGCGCCGCCCCGATGCAGGCCGACAGCAGCATGTCTGACACGCCAATTCTGGCCCAGACTATCGTCTCAGGGTTGAGCGCGATCGCAGCGCTGCCGATAATCGCCGCGTACCACACCGCTTTGAACGGATTTTGCGAGGCCGGCGGCCGACCAAACCGCCGCAGCGTGTAAAAGCCCAGCCCCGTCAGCCCGGTCGCCGCCAGCACCGAGGGCAGCCGCACCGTCCATTCGCTGACGCCAAACAGATGAAAGCCCAGCGCCATCAGCCAGTAGACCAGCGGCGGCTTATCAAAGCGAGTTACCCCGTTAAAGTAGGGCGTAATCCAGTCGCCAGTTTCATACATCTGGCGGGCTGCTTCGGCAAACAGCGGCTCGGTTTCATCCACCAGGCCGACGCTGGCCACCTTCCAGCCAAAGGCCAGCCAGCTAATAATCAGCACTACCGCGATCGCAAAGCCCAGTTCGCGGACCGTGAGTGAGCGAGAACGGTTAGCAGGTGAAGAATGGGTCAATGGGGTTCCTTGCGATCGCACTAGCGGGCAGACCTTAGTTTACAAGGCGCGGGGCAGGGAGAACATGGCTAGGCATTGCCCGTAGACGTGCCCACATATTGAATCCGATAGATGCGGTTATTCATCTCCTCGGTGACCAGCAGGCTGCCGTCCGGCAGTACCAACAGGCCGACCGGGCGGCCCCAGGTAGTTGGCCCAGACGGGTCAATCAAAAAGCCGGTTAAGAAATCTTCGTAGTGACCCACCGGTCGCCCGTTCTCAAACGGTACGTAGACCACCTTATAGCCGGTGCCTTGGCTGCGATTCCAGGAGCCGCGAAAGGCGACAAACGCGCCATTTTGGTAGCGCTCTGGAAAGGTGCTGCCGTCGTAGAACTGTAGCCCCAGCGCCGCCGAGTGCGACTGAAACAGCACGTCGGGTATCTGGGTTTGAGCCGCTAGCTCCGGGCGCTTGCTCTGGCCGCTGCGGGTCTGGCGCGGGTCAATATTCTCAGGGCTGAGGTAGGCGTAGGGCCAGCCGTAAAATTCGCCGCGACGAATGCGGGTCAGGTAGTCAGGCACCAGGTCATCGCCGAGGCCGTCGCGCTCGTTGACGGTGGTGTAAAGTTCGCCCGTAGCGGGGTGAAAGTCGAGCCCGACCGGGTTGCGCAGCCCGTAAGCAAAGGTCTGCTGACTGGAGCCGTCTAAGTTCATAGTTTGCACCGAGGCGCGCGGCAGCGGCTCCTCGCTGACGTTAGAGCGCGAGCCGACCGACACGTAGAGCTGATTGCCGTCGGGGGCCGCCACGACGTTGCGCGTCCAGTGCTGGTTGTAGCCGCCGCCGGGCAGGTCGGCAATTTCTGTCCCCGTCCCCGTCAGCGCGGTTTGGCCGGACGTGAAGGCAAAGCGCAGCACCGCGTCGGTATTGCCTAAGAAAAAGCTATCGCCGGCAAAGGCCATGCCAAAGGGAATATCTAAGCCGTTATTGGCATTGGCAAAGGTAGTTCTAGATTCAGCTACCCCATCACCGTCGCCATCCTGCAGCAGGCGAATGCGGTTTTGGCGGGTTTCGGTTACCAGTACGTCGCCGTTAGGGGTAAGCGCTAGCCAGCGCGGGCGATCGAGCCCCTCGGCAAAGACGTTGACCACAAAGCCCTCGGGCACCTGCAGCTGCGCATCGGTTGGAATCGGCACTACGTTGGGCGACTTGCTAGCGCTGCGGCTGGCGTAGGGGGCAGGCAGCTGGTCTAGCGTGACGCGAATTGGGTCGGCATTGAGCAGCGTCGTGGGCACCTGCTGCGCGATCGCGGCCTGACTAAGCTCGCCGGCAGACGGTTCGGCAGACGGTTCGCTAGGGGCCGCAGCGGTTGGTTCGCTGACCGGCTCGGTTGAACCCTCCGGCTGAGCAGAGGTGGTGCAGGCGCTTACGAACAGCAGACTCAGAAGAAACCAGCGATGCCACATAGTTAAGCAGGGTGAGAGCTACGTCTTTTAGCGTAGCAATTTGGTTTGGGGAAGAGCCGGAGAAGGGGGCAGGGGGCAGTTAAGGTGCTTGGGCCAAAAGGGCATAAATCTCACGCTTGACCTGATTTAAGCGAGCGGCGGCTTGCTCAATCTGTGCTGAGCTGCCGTTCTGAGCCAGCTGGGTGACGGCAGCGTTCAGCGCTGTGAGCGACTGCCTTAGCTCCATCAGCTCTGGGGATTGCTCAACGCCCGCATGGACGTGAGCGTCGTCAGTCTGTTGGCGCGCTTGCAGCAGAGCTTGGCCGCTTTCAGTAATCGTATAGACCTTTTTGCCGTCAATCTCTTCGCTAGTGAGATGCCCGGCCTCTTCGAGCATTTGCAGCGTGGGGTAAACAGAGCCCGGGCTCAAGCGCCGAAAGCCACCGCGACGATTTTCAAGCTCTTTGATCAGCTCGTAGCCGTGCTGGGGTCGCTCGGCGATGAGTCCTAGCAAGATGAACTTGATATCGCCGCGACGCCGGCGGGGTTTTTGGCCCCAGCCTTTATCGGCCCTATCGGGGCCACCCCGTCTGGAATGCCGATGGGCAGAGAAAAATGGATAGTCGTCCGGGCCGGCGGCCCAGGCGAAAGCGGGCGATCGAAAATTGCGAAACATAGTGAACCTCATACTGACTGCTGGGTGACGGCTGTGTGAGCAAAAGGCTATATCACGATATATCGGTTTGCTCTTTTTTAGACTATATCGCGATATATCGGTTTTGTGGAAAAGCCATATTTTGGAAGCGCTTCCTGATGCCAAGGTGCTATCGGCGCGATCGCATATCGCCGTAGGTTGCGGTTGAAGCATGAAACCCAACATTCCAAAAAGGCTTCTTCGCGCTTTGGATTGGTTGAGTTCCGCTAGCGCTCTAACCTACATTGGCTGCTGCGCTCTAGGAAGCATACAGGGCCGTCTGAGATTCAGGCTGGTAAGCGAGCGTGATCTGATCAGAAGCAATGCCTGACGCTACCAAATCTCGAACGATTCCGCATTCCATGCCGTCGTACTCGATAACTACTCTGTCGTCTTGTAGCGTAATGTAGATCAGATTTCCTCGGACTCGTCGTTCTCTGTCCCAGCCTACCTGCATCAAAGCATAATGCTTCTGCTCATCATCAAAGACAGTATCCAGACGAATGTCACCATGCGATGGTTTCAGCTGAGCATATCGGTTGATGACCTCTTTTATGGCATTTGAGAGCTGCGTGGTGGAATCCATTGCTGAACCTCTACAGTGCTTCGGTCAACGACAATCAAGTTTAGCGGTAACTCGCTAATGACAAGTTCTCCAATCGGTTCGCTTAGAATCTGATCATAGTCCAAATCACTAACCGCAAGATATAAACGCCGCGCTGGATCAACTCGGTGGAGCAATAGGCGGTAGAGTACGTATTGACCAACAGCTTGTTCTAAAGATGCAATTGCGGACTGCCCCCGAAATTCTTTAATTTCTACAGCAATTTGCTGATCTTCCTTAACCGCACCAATGAATTGACCTTGGAGGCCGTTGAGCTTTTCTTTCTCAGCGGCAGCTAGATCAACGAATAAAAATCTTTCACCATAGGATATGACATAGGGATCGTCTGTAATCTGCCATTCATCTTTCACCAAAGCTTGTTTGACCAGATTATGAATAGTATCTCTTCTGGGCATCAGAGAAGGAGACATTGAATAGTCCCAGAATAATAGCACAACTCCCTTTGTAGACTTGAACTCGCGTGTGAACTTAGGCGTGAACTCGGGCACCACTCACGTATGACCTCGGCTAGGCGGTTGACAGGATGAGACTGTCAACTCAAGAGGACACTACATGCGGGTTTATGCAGACCATCTTCACGCGGCCTGGGGGCGAGTGCAGCGGGGCAGCCCGGCGGCGGGCGTCGATGGCATGACGACGGATTTGTTTGCTGGCGTTGCGAAAGAACAGCTGAAGCAGATGCAGGGCCAGCTACGACGCGAGTGCTACGGGGCAAGCCCGGCTAAGGGATTTTTTGTCGCTAAGAAAAGCGGCGGGCGACGGCTGATTGGGCTCTCGACAGTGCGCGATCGCATTGTGCAGCGCTACCTGCTGCAGGCGATCTATCCCAGGCTAGAGGCTACCTTTAGCAAGAGCGCCTTTGCCTATCGACCGGGGCTGTCGATCTATGGCGCAGCGGCGCAGGTAATGGAGCGCTGATGCATGACTGGCTCGAAGACATCTATCTGACGCTGCATCCGGAGAAGACCCGAGTTATTGCCCCCAGCGAAGGGTTTGTCTTTTTAGGACATCAGTTTCAGAACGGCGACGTGCAAGCGCCCGTGCGAAAGCCGCCCAGGGCCGCGAAAGCCAAGCAGCCCAGGCCGGGTTATGGGCCGCCTAAGGCTTGCAGCCTAATCAAGCTGCCCAAGACCGCTTCGCAACCTTCAACAGACGACTATTGGAGAGACGATATGACGACGCTTTATGTGACTGAGCATGGGGCCTATCTAAGGGTCAAGCATCAGCAGTTTCAAGTATTTCACGAGCGCGAGCTGCGCTGCAGCATTCCGGCCAATAGCATTACGCATATTGTGCTGTTCGGCGTTTGCAATGTCTCTCACGGGGCGGTGCGGCTGGCGCTACAGCGACGGATTCCGCTGCTGTATCTGTCGGATAAGGGACG
>JAAHIA010000389.1 GCA_010671975.1 Leptolyngbya sp. SIO4C1
CAGAGCAACTTCTTGGTGTCAGTGGGTCAAACCACGGCGACAACTGGCAGCGGCAGTGACACATTTATTCTGGGTCCTGGCGAAGGCGTTCTTACCATCACCAACTATGATGCGAGCGATCGCTTTGAAGTCGTCGGCTTCAAATCCGATTTTTCCGGTGTTATTGGTTTCAGCGACCTGACCATTGCTCAGGATGGTGATGATACGGTAATCACGCTCACGGGCACAGAAGATGTACTGGCCATTTTGCAGAACGTTCAAGCTGATGCCATCAACAGCGGCGATTTTGAACTGGGTAAAACGCTGGTCGGTACAGAGGCTGACGATACCCTGGAGACAGCGGGCGGTGACGATACCGTTGCCGGTGAATTGGGCAGCGACATTATCACTGGTGGCGGTGGTGATGATGTGCTGCGGGGCGATCGCAACGCCCGCGCTCCCCAAGACGGCGAATCCGGCGGCGACGACCTCATCTTCGGCGGTGAGGGTAACGATCGCATCGGCGGCAAATCCGGCAACGACATTCTCAGCGGCGATGCAGGCGACGACCTCATCTTCGGCGACGCGGGCGACGACATCCTCATGGGCGTCATCGGCAACGACATCCTCGTCGGCGATAACTTCTCTGGCGGCAGCGGCAGCGACACCTTCATCTTCGGCAACGGCGACGGTACTGACACCATTCTCGACTTTGAAGTGGGCATAGACCGGATTGGTCTAGTTCAAGGCGAGTTGTTATTTACTGACCTGACGATTACTCAGGATAGAGAGAATACACTGCTGGGCGTCGCTAGCACAGGTGAGACGCTGGCGATATTAAACAATGTTCAAGCCTCGGCACTGGGCGAGAGCAGTTTTGCTGTTGTTCCTGATGTGTCGAACCCGGAGGAGGCGTTAGCGCTTGTTTAGGTAACGAGCAACCGGTAACAGACTGACTTGAACCATAGGTCTGGCTTACGCCTTTGTGCAAAGGGGCAACCAGATTTTTCTGTGGACGTTTGGACTAGGAGGTGCGATCGCACCTCTCAATGAGCCAAGTATTGCGATCGCTATATATAGAACCAACCCACAGACGCTGCCCAGAGCAATGGCCTACCTTGCCGAACGATACATCAACCCGCTGACCGACTTTGGCTTCAAACGGCTGTTTTGTCTGCGGTTTATACCGTCGGTATCTTAGATTTTATTTTTGGTGACCACAAAGCTGATCCCACCATCAAGCACGTCATTGAGCTAAAAAATCAGCGATGCGAGGTCTTTTTCGAGAAATTAAAATTCATTTATAACGCTCTTTATAGATGAATTTTTTTGACTGACGCCTGTGTGCAGGAATTTGTGGTGGTGCGGGGGTGCTTGTAAAATGGCAGCAAAGGGTGGCAGGCATCAGCGACGCTGAAGCTGCGATCGCATAACTAAACTTGCAAACGTTGCAAATCCCCTCTTACCCGCTACCCGTTACCTAAACTCCCGCCATGACCATCCGCATCTCGAGAAATTATGTCTGGGAAATCTATTTTGAAGATGAACCAACCAAGTACTGCTACGACTCAGCTGATGAGTATGATGTCCTTTGGCAGTATCCTTCTCAATTTGGTCAGGGATATTCTCGACAGATCGAGCTGCCAGACGGATCAGGACTAATGATTAGCGATTACCAACTACATGATCGTTTAGAGATCAAAGTCCCGGAACGACCAGGAGATTGCATACAGTTTGACTTCTGTCTATCGGGAGGTTATGCAGGGCAGCACTGGATTACAAGTACTGGTGTCCACCCTCCAGAGTTGAGTGCTGAATTTTCAGAGCTGCGTCACCTTTTCGTGTATGGCTGGATATCATCGGAGAGATTTGCTAGTTTTGCAGGCAATGCGGATAAAGAGATTGACCCGGCGTTAAAGCAGCTGATCCAGCAGCCTGATCAACAAAATTATGTTCGCCTCGGAAACACGTCACCGATGATGCAGGCGATCATGCAGCAAATTTTGCACTGTCCCTATTGGGGAATGACAAAGCGAATGTATCTAGAGAGTAAGCTGCTGGAGCTGATGGCGCTGCTGCTCGACCAGGAAAAGGAAGTACAGCAGGGTGAACTTATCAACACGAGCCTCAACCCCGACGACATTGATCGCCTGCACCATGCCAGAAATCTACTACTTCAGCAAATCAAGCAGCCGCCCTCGCTGAAGGAACTAGCACGCCAAGCTGGGTTGAATGAATACACTCTAAAGCGAGGATTTCGCCAAGTCTTTGGCAGAACCGTGTTTGGTTACTTGCATGACCATCGGATGGAGCAAGCACGACAGCTGCTGGAAACAGGAATCTATAAAGTGGAAGACGTTGCCCAAACAGTCGGCTATCGAAATCTAAGTGCCTTTAGCAGAGCATTTCACAAACATTTTGGCGTTTTAGCACGAGATTGTAAGAAAAGGTAGCGTTCACTTTGTAGCCTTGATTATCAAAAGAAATTCCGTTTGAGCAAAAAAGAAATTCCGTTTGAGCAAAAAAACTCCATTTACAGTGTTCCAAAACTCCGTATGATTGCTGAGAACTTATCTCATTAGCGATACGAAGGCTACCGGGTTATTAAAACCTTTCGCATCGCTATGGGATTGCAACCTACATGGAGCTTTAACTAACTATGGTGCAAGTCAGCTTGTCCACCACCACCAGCTTTGACGGCGACCTCAATGCCCTGGTCGAAGATTTAGGCACCGCCCTAACCGTCCGCTTTGACCTGGATGAACCCGCCCCTGCTGGTGGGCTAAAGGTCTACCTCGATAGCGACATCGAGCAAATTCTCAACCGCCTCGACTTACCCGCTGCCATTGCCAATCCACAGGCCGAAAACCTCAACCTCTTAGCCACCCAAACTAACTTCGATAACTCGGGTCTGGCCCTTGAGATTACCGAAGGCTCCACTTTTGCCACGGTGACGCTAAATGTTTTCGACAATCCTGAGCCGGATACCACCTTGCCAGAGACGTTTGATGGCCGCGTGGACGCGGTGCTTTCTCTGGTGACCGCTGACCAAATTGCCACAGAAGACCAGGGCAGCATTACCGGATTAGGAGATTACACTGTCGATCCAGATGCGGCCAGTAGTACGGTCATCTTTGTTGATGAGGCGGGTCAGCTGGAAGAGACGCCACCGCCGGAACCGCCCACTACGCCGGAGCCGCCCACACCGGAGCCGCCAGCGTCCGATGCGCTACAGGTAAGCCTGTTTACAGGGCCGGACTATCTGATTGAGGATGAGGGGACGGTGAGTGCCCATGCGTTTTTGGCGACGAATGGGGTGATTCCCGAAGGGGGTCTGGTTGTTTCTGTTGATGCGCCGAATCTGAGTGAGTTTGACCTCGAAGGCATCTCGGTAGAAGGGGGCGAGATTGAAGCGGTGCGCGACGGTGGGTTTGACCTGCGGATGATGGAATACACAACGCTGGTCAATCTGCCAATTGCGGATGATGGCGAAACGGAAACAGAGGAAACTGCGACCTTCAGTTTGGCTGCGGGAGAGGGATACGAAATCGTTGAGGATTACAGTGGCGGTACCTTTAGCCTGGTAGATACCGCATCGGATATTCCGAGAGGCGTTGTTACCGAACCTAACGATATTGTTTCGGCAGTTGTAACCAGTACGGAGATCACGCCTGAAAATCCTTCCTTTTCTGCTGCTAGTTCCCTTTACTTTGATATCGGGAACCGCTACCTCAATGAAGACGGCACCTACACTTATATCGACTACAACGAGGATGTCGATCTCTACCAGGTCGAATTAAGCACAGGCGATACGATTGCCATTGAAACCTTTGAAGTTGAAGGCAACGGACTCCTTGAAACAGCCATAAATGTCTTTGACACTGAGGGAAATCGACTCAGCTATGCTTCAGACTTGGCGACTGCTGCACCCGATAAATTATTTGGCACTCCTGAAGGCACATTCAATGAAGATGGAACGGTTAACGAAAACCAAACAGATAATTACCTAGAATTTACCGCTCCCGAAGACGGAATTTACTATGTTGGTCTCTCTGAGTTACTCAGTGGTTTACCCGGATCTTTTGGTGAAGATGTATCATACAGCATCACAACCCCTGGTTTAGGAGAAAACAATCGGGCAACAGGAATTGGTAACTACGAAATTGAGATCGATTTGCTGACAGAGGACAATCCTCGTAAAACAGGCACTCCTACCCCGCCCGTCAGCAATCCTGATGTTACAAATCCACCTACCCTGTCCCTGAGTGCCAATCCCACGACCGTAGACGGTGAGGGCAATTTTACTAATGCGGTGGTAGAGTTTGTCGAAGATGACGGCATTTCTGGTATTACCTTTACGATTCAAGCTGAGGGAGAGATTCCTGAAGAGGGAATTGAAATTGTTCTCAATAGCAATGCTAATCTGCTCGATTACGTTGGTTTGTTTTCTCGGGGTGCGCTTCCCAGCACCATTGGCGGACAGTCGCTAGGTGCGTTTTACAACGAAGACGGCATTCCCACAGGGATTCGGCTTCGCGTTCAAGAATCCACCATGACTGTCAATCTAGAGAGAACTAATCGATCTCTGCAACTGGCAGACGAGCTTGACTTTGAGTCTCTTCTGGATAAGTTTGAAGGCTTAGAAACGGATGGTCCCGAAGATGTCACTTTCTTCCTGCAACA
>JAAHIA010000039.1 GCA_010671975.1 Leptolyngbya sp. SIO4C1
TCCACCGAGACCCCTGGCCAGCTGGCCGGACTCTATGGCTATTACAGCACAGTTGCGACAGCTGAGCAGTCGGTATCGTATCCTAAATATGTGCAATCTTATACTGCAGAGGCGCTACAGAAGCTAGCAGGGCAATACCTGTCTCCTGAAAACTACGCCACTATGCTGCTACAGCCGGCTGCTTAGCTCATTCTTAAAGTCCCCATATTCCATCATTTGCCCGTGACTGTTTCTGCCTCAACCTACTCGTCAACTCAGCAGCACATTCGGGTTCAGCTGCCGAACGGCCTGACCGTTATCGCAATCGAAAATCCTGTTGCTGATATCATTGCTGCACGAATCTTTGTGCGGGCCGGGCAGCTGTACGAAACGCGACAGCAGGCCGGTCTGTTCAACTTACTGACTTCGCTGATGACGCGCGGTACCGCGCACCGCTCCTCTCTGGAAGTGGCCGAGGCCGTCGAGTCGGTCGGGGCTAGCCTGGGTGCAGATGCCACCTCAGACTACAGCCTGGTGAGCCTGAAGACAGTGACGGCCGACTTTGCTGAAATTTTTCAGCTGGCGGCCGAAATCTTGCGTCAGCCGAGCTTTCCGGAAGACGAAATTGAGCTAGAGCGAAGGTTGACGCTGCAGGGCCTGCGCTCTATGCAAGAGCAGCCTTTTACCATTGCCTACAACCAGCTGCGCGAAGCGATGTACGCCGAGCATCCCTATGCAATCTCTAGCCTGGGGACGGCTGAAAGCGTGGCCGCGCTCGATCGCCAGGCGCTGCTGTCAGCCCATCAGACTTTCTTTCGGCCCGACAGCACAATTGTCACTGTTGTTGGACGAATTGCGCCACAGCAGGCGGTCGACTTTGTGGCTCGGGTGCTGGGAGACTGGCAGGCACCACCGCAGCCGCAACCGTCGCTGCTGCTACCGGCATTGACGCCTCGAGCACAGCGCCTGGTCACAGCGCAGGCGACTAACCAGTCGATTATTGCAGTAGGCTACCTGGCTGGGTCCGTCAAGCATCCAGACTATGCAGCGCTGAAGCTGCTGAGCACCTACTTGGGGAACGGGCTCTCTAGCCGCCTGTTTGTTGAGCTGCGCGAAAAGCAGGGGCTGGCCTACGATGTTTCAGCCTTTTATCCGACTCGGCTGAGCACCTCGCAGTTTGTGGCCTACATTGGTACAGCACCGCACAACAGCGCGATCGCGCTAGAAGGACTACAGCGTGAGTTTAGTCGCCTTTGCGAGCGGCCGCTGTCTGAGGCGGACCTGCAGGTTTGCAAAAATAAGATGCTGGGTCAGTATGCGCTAGGCAAGCAAACCAACGGCCAGATTGCGCAGCTTTTGGGCTGGTACGAGGTGATGGGCCTTGGTCTTGAGTTTGATCAGCGCTTCCAGGCCGATATTGCAGCCGTTACCTGTGAAGATGCGCAGGCAGCAGCTCAGCGCTGCTTTGCGGATGCCCATGTTTCGATTTTGGGTCCAGCTGAGGCGGTTGAGCCGCTGCGGTAGCGTTCAGCCCGCTTATACTGCCTTACTAGCCTTTCCAACCTAGCCTTCAATGACAGCCGCTCTCAGTTCCGCTCAGACTGAATATTGGACTTGGCATGGATTTGCCATTCGCTATCAGCAAGCCGGTAAGCAGGGTGCCCCGATAGTTCTGATTCACGGGTTTGGGGCCTCCAGCGACCACTGGCGCAAGAATATTCCAGCGCTAGCAGAAACCAACCGAGTCTATGCCATCGACCTGCTAGGCTACGGTCAGTCAGCTAAGCCAGCGCCGGGCAATCCCTTCGACTATACGTTTGAAACCTGGGGGCAGCAGATACTCGACTTTTGTCAGCAGGTGGTGGGTGAGCCTAGCTTCTTAGTCGCTAACTCAATTGGCTGTATTGTCGCTATGCAGGCAGCCGTCATCCAGCCAGACTGGGTGAGGGGTCTAGTCATCCTTGACTGTTCGCTGCGGCTGCTGCACGATCGCAAGCGAGAGACGCTGCCTTGGTATCGCAGTGCCTCTGCGCCTTTGATGCAGCGCCTGCTGAGCTATCGACCGCTGGGCCAGTTTTTCTTTTCACGGCTGGCCACGGCCAAAACGCTGCAGCGGATTTTGCGGCAGGCCTATGGACGTTCTGAGGCTGTGACAGATGAATTAGTGGCTCTTCTCCTGGAACCGGCGCTTGATTCAGGTGCTTTAGACGTGTTTTTAGCGTTTATCTGCTATTCTCAGGGGCCGCTGGCCGAAGATCTGCTGCCGCAGCTGCGCTGCCCGGTGCTAATCCTCTGGGGCACGGACGATCCTTGGGAGCCGATTGAGCTCGGCCGTACCTATGCTGACTATGCCGCTGTTGAAGACTTTATTGCGCTTGAAGGCGTTGGTCACTGTCCGCAGGATGAAGCACCTGAGCTCGTTAATCCGCTGGTGCGAGACTGGATTGCCAAAAAAAATACCCTGTGACACGGCCGGACACAGGGTAGGGGCAACAGTTAAACGCTTGTGCTGGTGTAAGCATCTCCCAACATCTCAGCCCGAGCGACAAAAGCTGTGCCGCTTTCTAGAGTGTCCCTAACGCCTATGCTGTCAAACTTTCAGTCAGTAGCCAGTGCGGCAGCCAGCTGAGCCCAAGCCCGGCGAGTGAGACGAGCGCGAGAATGAGAAAAGCAAGCAGGTTGCCTAAATTGCGAGTCAGCAGGTCTACTCTGAGTAACAATGCAGCCGCCAGCATGGCTAAGAAGTAGGCAAAGATCTGAATCCAAACGACAACAACAACGGCTAGCGAAGCAAGGGCTAGCGCCATGACTGAGTAGCCAACATCGGATTGAAAGCCCAGCAGCATCAGGTTGCGAATCGGTTTCCAAGCGATGCTGAGGACAGCGGCTTCGATCACCGCGTGAGCGGCTGCCAGCAGCCAAACGACTTCCGCACTGCCGCGATGCTGCAAAAAAGCACCAAAGGCCACGTAGCACAGCAGCAGCAGCAGCGACGATATCCAGGGAAACGATTTCACAGCTAGAGGTTAGTGGCGATAGCCTGAACCGGACAGGTGGGAATGCACTGCTCGCAGACAATGCAGCGGGCGCGAGCAAAGGTCAGCTTGAACGTTTTAGGATCAAGCGCCAATGCCTGAGTTGGACAGACGCCGGTACACAGGCCGCAATGAACGCAGACCGCTTCATCGATTAAAATCTCGCGGCTAGCCAGCGATACGCCAATGCCCTGCACCTTCATCCATTCAATCGCTTCATCGAGCTGATCGATATCGCCAGAGAGCTCGACCACCAGCTTACCAATCTGATTGGGCGCAACCTGGGCGCGAATGATATTAGCAGCGACGTTAAAATCTTTGGCCAGCCGATAGGTAATCGGCATGTGCACTGACCGTTTGGGAAAGGTGAGCGTGACGCGCTTTTTCATGGCGTTAGCAAAGGTGGCTACCCCGATCTTAGGGCACGGTCTGACTTCTTGGCGGAACGAAATCTTTCGGCTGAGGGATGAGCTTCATCAGCGCTCTTATCTACAGTAAGAGCGAACTGGCTGACATTTATGCGATCGCACCCGCTATGCAAACCATTACCCGAAATAATTTTTCAATGCCAGCGCTAGGGTTTGGCACCTATCAGCTAGAAGGGCAAACTGCCCAAGAGATGATACAAACCGCGCTCAAGATTGGCTATCGCCATATTGACACGGCTCAAATCTATGGCAATGAAGCAGAGGTTGGCGCCAGTATTGAGGCAGCTGATGTTGCTCGCGACGAGATTTTTCTAACCACAAAGGTCTGGGTCGATCGCTTCAGTCGCGAGCGACTGGCTCCCTCGGTCGAGGAGAGCCTGCGGAAGCTTAGAACTGACTACGTTGACCTGCTGCTGCTGCACTGGCCTAATCCAGCCGTGCCGCTGGCTGAAACCTTGGATGTGCTAATGCAGGTGAAAGCGGCCGGTCAGGCGCGGCAGATCGGCGTTAGCAACTTCACAACGCAGCTGATGCAGGAAGCCGCGACGATTTGCGGCAAAGGAACGCTCGTCAACAATCAGGTGGAATATCATCCCTACTTGTGGCAGGGCAGCGTCATCGAGCAGGCCAATCAGCTGGGCATGACCGTGACTGCCTATCGCCCCGTTGCTAAGGGCAAAATTTTTAAAGATGAGACGCTCAGGCAAATTGCTGAGCAGCACGGAAAGACGACTGCTCAGGTAGCGCTGCGGTGGATCATACAGCAGGGGATTGCGGCGATCCCGAGAACGAGCCAGCCCGAGCACGCCGAGCAAAATTTCGACATTTTTGATTTTGAACTCTCTGCTGATGAGATGGCTCGCATCGACGCCCTGCGCGGTGACGGTCGGCTCGTTTCACCTGATAGCCTAGCCCCTGAGTGGGATCAGCCTTACGCCGCTGCGATCTCAGGCTGATGGCAACTCAAGTAGAAGAGCAGGTCAATCGCTCGCTGGCGACTGGCTCACAGGATAATCTGTCCCTTGGCGCAGCGCTGCTCACGGCTGGCTTTTTGGCCAATACGCTGCAGGGCGCATTCGGTAAGGTAGCCCAAGAAACCATCAGCGCCGCCCAGTTTATCTGGCTGACGCTGTGCATAGCGCTGTTGCTGCTGCTGCCGGTTGTGCTGTGGCGAGGGGCCGCAACGCTTAAGACCCAGGTCTTTCGCTACTACGTGCTGCGCGGCCTCTTTGGCCTAGGCGGCTTTTACCTGTTTGTGCTGGGGGCCAATCTCGGCAGTCTGGTCAACGCCAACGTGCTGCTGAATACGACGCCGATCTTTATTCCCATCCTGGCGCTGCTGTTCTTAGGTAAGCAGGTTTCTAACGGACTTTGGGGCGCGATCGCGCTGGGCTTTATCGGTCTGGCTATGGTGCTACAGCCCACGGCTGCACTATTGCAGGAACCGGGCAACCTGATTGCATTGGGAGCCGGTCTCTCAGCAGCGGTTGAGTTTTTAACCGTGCGCTGGCTGAATAAAACTGAGTCGCCGCTGGCTCAGGTGACCTACTACCTGCTGATTGGCAACGTACTGGCAGCGCCGCTGGCGCTTTGGCAGTGGCAGACACCCGACCTGCGCACCTGGGGCTTCATCCTAGCAACGGCCGTCGCGTTCTTGGCATTTCAGTTCTTACTGGTGCGAGCCTACCAGTATGCTGAGCCGCACCAAATTGGCGTTTTTCAATATTCATCCGTGATCTTTTCAGCCCTGATTGGCTGGGTGTGGTTTAACGAAGTGCCCAATGCGCTAGCCGTAGCGGGGATGGTGCTGGTTTCTGTCGGCGGCGCGATCGCGCTCTACTTAGAGCAAAAGCCGAAGGCCGAGCCCGATAGCTCTAGCCAACCCAGCTAGCCTATCTCAGCTAAACTGTCAGAAGGCCGTCACGTTTTAGATCTGTCTAGATCTTTTTGTTCTGCTATGTCTACTGATACTGCTGCTAATTTGCCACAGCGCATTCGTAACTTGGTGGTAGTGACGATTGCGGCCATCCTCAGCGTTGCTCTGATCCTAGGACTGCAGACTCGCACCCCGTCAGCCTCGCTATCAGAGATGGCAGAGGCCGCCGTGCCGCTTGAGACAGCGCTAACTAACGGTAGGCCGACGCTGGTTGAGTTCTACGCTAACTGGTGTACTAGCTGTCAGGCCATGGCCCCCGACCTGCAGCAGCTCAAAGCCGACTATGGCGACCGGGTCAATTTCTCGATGCTGAACGTCGATAACAGCAAGTGGCTGCCTGAGATGCTGCACTATCGAGTTGACGGCATCCCCCACTTTGTCTTTTTGAATGGGGCAGGCAGCGATGCGGGCGCAGCCATTGGCGAAGTGCCTCGGGCAGTGCTGGCAGAAAATTTAGATGCGCTGCTGGCGCATCAGCCTTTGCCCAACGTCAGAGCCGTTGGCCAGGCTTCAGACGTTGAGGCTGCGATCGCGCCTACCGCCGACGATCCGCGCAGCCACGGCGCTCAGGTCGTGACGCCTGCCTCATAGCGCTACAGCGCGTCTGGATCAACGCCTAGCGCTTTTAATTTCTCAGCCAAAGCATCGGCTCTTTGCCGTTCTTGCTCAGCTCTTTGCCGCTCTTGCTCAGCTCTTTGCCGCTCCTGCTCAGCCTTTTCGCTGCTCCACAGCAGTAGATTACCAGCCTCATCCCACCAGCGCAGCCAGAAAGCGGTGGTTTCTAGCCGTTTGCCGTACCAGCAGCCCAGCCACAGATTGAGCGCTGGCAGCCAGTATCGCCCAGCGTCATTCGGCTGCACCAGTTCATAGCCATTCTGCAACCGGCGCCGCACCTCAATCATGCCGTCAAGCGGGTCAAAAATGACGTAGGTTGGCACCCTGAGAATATGCTCATAAAAATAGAGCTTGCCATAGGGAAAAACGGGACGAACCGAATATTCCCCGGTTTCAGTCTCTGAGAGAAATTCCATCACCACAGCGACCGGACCGCCCTCGCGATGAGGCGTATAGCTACGGCGAATGACGCCCTCAGGCACCGGCGTCACCTGCGGTACCAGCAGCCAGTCTGGCGCTTTGACCACAAGTCGCTTGTTAACGGTTGCGACCAGACCAAAGTTAGAGGCCACCAGCATCTCAGGCCGAATTAGGCCAGCTTCGCCCAGCGCATCGCTCAGCGCGGCTGCTAGCAGCGGCTGTTGAATATTTTCCACCGGATCATCAGGTAGGACAAAGTCTGCCGGCAGTGAATCCCAGGCAATTTCGAGCTGATATTGACGAGACGCGGCTTGAACCATCGGCGAACTCCTGCAGACGTCTCTACAATAGACGACTTAGTAACTTTGTTCTAGCACAGTCTACTCCCGCTTTTCTAAGCTAGCTCACCTGCTGCGTGGGCCGCAGCAAGATATCATGCACCTGCACATAGTCTGGCTGTGAGATGGCATAGACCACGGCGTTGGCGATATCTGCTGGCTGCAGCACCGGAAACCGAGCGTAGACAGCTTTGGCCTGATCGGCACTCTGGTGATACTTCTCGGCGAATTCAGTCTCGACGTAGCCAGGGCTAATCGACGAGACACGAATGCTGCTGTCTGCCGAGCGCAGCTCCTGCCGTAGCCCCTCTGTCAGCGCCCGCACTGCAAACTTAGAAGCCGAATACATACCGCTGCCAGGGACGCGATGCGCCGACATAGAGCTGATATGGACAATGTGGCCGCTGTCGCCGCTGGCCTGCATCAGTTTGATGGCTTCGCGCGTACAGATACTCAGGGCCAGCACGTTGACCTCCAGCGTTTCGCGCCAGGCGGCGGTATCCCCAGTCAGCAGCGGCGCATTGTGACCCAGTCCGGCATTATTCACCAGCACATCGAGCTGACCCCAGCGCTCTCGAATGGTCGCAAAAAAGTCAAGAATCTGTGCCTCCTGACGCAGATCAACCGTCTGGGTCAAAACCTCAATATCCTGTCGTCTGAGATCGTCGCCGATATCAGCGAGTCGTTCCTGCCGGCGAGCACAGATGGCCAAGTCGTAACCGCTAGCAGCTAGGCGACGCGCGATCTCCCGGCCAATGCCGCTAGAAGCGCCGGTAATGGCAGCCACGGGTCGATTTTGAGAAGGCGTATTCATTTAAGCCGTGAAATGACAACTAAACAGCGTTTTTAATGCATTGAATCGGCTTTTTCAATATATAGATCTGTCTCTAGAGGAATAACAGCTGAGCACATTTCCAATACACTAGCTCCCACACACGGATCGATGACAGTGCCATGAAGTTGCGGGCGAAAATTCTAGCGGGATATGGCATCAGTCTGACATTGATTGTTTTGGTTGGTAGCTGGGGAGTCATTAACCTTTGGCGATTGGGTCGAGCCAGCGATGCCATCTTACGTGAAAACTATCGCAGCATTCAGGCTGCGGACGGCATGCTCGATGCGCTAGAGCGTCAGGATAGCGCCACGCTAATGGTCTTATTGGGCAATCAGCCTCAGGGCATGGCCTTGTTTCGCGAGTACGAGATTGAATTTTTGCAGTGGCTAGGGCGCGCCAACGACAATATTACACTGACGCGCGAGCCAGAGACCTTAGAGGCAATTGAAACGCGCTATCAGACTTACTTAGAGCTGGTATCTCGCCTGCAGGCGCAGCGCAGCGATCGCACCCTCACAGCGCTGTACGAAACTGACGTGCAGCCGTCGTTTCAGCTAGTGCGAGAGGCGACTACCGATCTCAGGCAGATTAACCAGGCGGCGATGATAGCGGCCTCGCAGCGAGCTGAGCAAACTTCTAGCAGCGCGATCGCATCCATGGCGCTGGCTGGGGGTAGCGCGGCTGCGCTGGGGCTGCTGCTGAGCTGGATTTTATCTAAACAGCTGATTCGACCGCTCAAGTCGATGACGCAGGCAGCAGAGCAGATTGCCTCAGGCGATTACGAGGTGCAGCTGTCGGTCACCTCAAACGATGAGCTAGGCCAGCTGGCGTCTGAAATTAACCTCATGAGTCAGCGGCTGCAGGAGTTTCGGGCGCTCAATCTAGATCAGATTTTCACAGAGAAGCAGCGCAGTGAAGCCATTCTCAACAGCCTGAGCGACGGCATTGTGGTGGTAGATGACCAGTTTTTAGTGACGGCGATCAATCCCGTGGCAGCCAGGCTGCTCAACACAACCCAGGCGCGATCGCAGGGACATCACTTTCTCGAAGCAGGCTGTGAAGCCCCCGAGGGCGTGGTGCGATCGCTATTCGAGCAGATTCAAACACTGGCAGAAACCGGTCAGTCGCCTGCCGAAGAGACCGACACAATTGCCTTTAAGCAGAGCAATAGCGAGCAGCACTATCGCTACAGCACTACGCTAGTCAGAACCTCAGACGATCGACGTTTGGGGGTGGTGCTGCTGCTACAGGATGTCACTAAGTTTAAGCAGCTTGATCAGCTCAAGAGTGAATTTGTCATGACCGCATCTCACGAGCTGCGCACGCCGCTCACCGGCATGGGAATGAGCATCGATCTGCTGCTAGAGTCGGCTCAAGCCAAGCTCTCTTCGCGTGAAGGCGAGCTGCTGCTAGCGGCGCAAGAAGACGTGCAGCGACTGCGCAGCTTAGTCAATGAGCTGCTCGATCTCTCCAAAATTGAATCGGGCCGGATTGAGATGCAGACCGCCCCGACAGCGGCAGCAACCTTGGTAACCAAAGCAGTTGAGCTGTTTGAGGTACAAGCCGCTGACAAACAGATTCAAATCCAAACGCGGGTATCTGACCAGCTGCCCTTGGTGCATGCCGACCCCAGCAAGATCACCTGGGTGCTGACCAATCTACTGGCGAATGCCTTGCGCTACGCCGAGGCCCAGATTGAAATAGTCGCTAAGTCTCACGGCACGTGGGTTTCCTTCGCAGTGACCGATGACGGTCCAGGGATTGCGCCCGCGCAGCAGTCTCGCATTTTTGAAAAGTTTGTGCAGGTTGAGACCGAGCGCGATGTGGGGGGGACCGGCTTAGGATTGGCGATCTGTAAAGAAATCGTCAAAGCCCACGGCGGCACCATCTGGGTTGATTCCACTCCCGGTCAAGGCAGCACCTTTAGCTTCACCCTGCCGATTGTTTCTCAAGTTTCTTCACCAGGAGCACTCGCCCATGCCTAACATTCTGATTGTGGATGACGAGAAGACTATTCGTCTGACGATTGCGCAGGCGCTTGAATCGGAAGGCCACACCACGACGGCTGCCGCTGACGGTCGCAGCGCCCTGGAGGCACTACAGGAGACGGCTTTTGACCTGATGCTGCTCGATCTCAACATGCCCGGGATGGATGGCATGGGCGTACTGCGTCAGGCCACCGAACAGCAGCCCGATCTCAAAGTCGCCATTATTTCGGCTCATGGCACGGTTGATAACGCCGTTGATGCCATGAAGCTAGGCGCAATGGATTTTCTGCAAAAGCCGTTTACCCCAGCAGAGCTAAGAGAACTGGTCGAGCAAATTTTAGGCCGCAGTGCTGCGGCGGCAGACCCGGCTGACTATGAGGCTCAAGTGGCAGCCGCTCGGCACTATGCTGGGGAGCGTCAGTTTGATCAAGCCAAAGCCTTGATTAAAGAAGCTATTGGCGCTCACCCCGAAAAGCCGGACGCTTTTAACCTGCTGGGCGAGCTGCTAGAAATTAGCGGCGACCGGCTAGAAGCTTTGAAAAACTATCGCGTAGCCCTCGATTTAGACCCAACCTATGAGCCGGCCAAGGCTAATCTTAGCCGCGCCACGACCGATCTGAAGTCTCGTCCTAGTTTTTGATCAACGTAGTTTCTATGAAAAAGACGCAATATATTGTCGTGGTGGGCTGCGGACGGCTAGGCTCAATGCTGGCAAGTCGCCTCAGCGGGCAGGGGCACAGCGTAGTGGTGATCGACCCGCAAGAGTCTGCCTTCAAAGCGCTCTCCGCTGAGTTTAGCGGCTTTCAGATCATCGGTGACGCGGCGGAGCTAGCAACCCTGCACGCGGCTAAAGCAGACAAAGCGGACTGCCTGCTGGCAGTAACGGATCAAGACAACCTCAATTTGATGGTGGCTCAAATCGCCAAGCGACTCTTTACGGTGCCGCAGGTGCTCGCCCGCGTGTTTGACCCGGCACGAGAATCAATCTACCGCGAATTGGAGATTGCTACGATCAGCCCCACGCAGCTTTCTGCAGATGCGTTTCTGCAGACGCTTTCCCAATCGTTTGAGCAGGTATCTACATGAGAATTGTTGTGATTGGCGGCGACCAGCTGGTCTACTTTCTAGGGAAACAGTTTGCCAGCAAGGGCTATCAGCTAACGCTAATAGCGCCTGATCGGGAACAGGCGCTATCCCTCTCCCGGCGTTTGAAAGCCACAGTTTTAGTTGGAGATGGCAGCGACCCGCGTCTGCTAGAGAGTGCTGAAGCCTATCGCGCCAATGTGCTGCTGGCGCTAACTGAGCGCGATCAGGACAATCTGATTGCCTGCCAGATTGCCCAAGACCGCTATGGCGTACCGCGCACAATCGCGCTGGTCAACGATCCAGAAAACCGCGAAATCTTTGAAAAGCTAGGGGTGACGATTGCTTTTTCGGCAACCGAGGTTCTAGGCTCGCTGATCGGCCAGCAGACTGACTTTCAAGACATCAAAAACCTGCTGCCGGTGATGGATGGCGAAGTCAATATTACCGAGGTGGTGCTGCAGGAAAATAGCCCGGCAGTCGGACGGGCGATTCGCGATCTTGACTTGCGGGGGGCGGTGGTGGCCTGTGTGATTCGTCGCGGCCATGTGATTGTGCCCAAACAGCGTAGCTACCTGCACGCGGGCGATCGGCTGCTGCTGGTGAGTGAAGGCGATCGCTATGGTGCCGCGCAGCAGGCGCTGGTCGGGAGGGACTAGTCGATGCAGTATCAACGCTTTTTACGACAGCGCTATCAGAGTATTTTGGGCTACACCGGGCTGATTTGCCTCATCGCCGGGCTGGGTATTTTAGCCCCGCTAGTGGCGCTGCTGGCCTATCCTGAAGAAATTGGCCTGGCCTGGGGCTTTTTGCTGCCAGGGCTGTTATTGAGCAGTTTAGGGCTAGTGCTCTGGCGCTGGCTGGCACCGAAGCAGTCTTCTAGCCTAACGCTGCAGGAAGGCTCGGTGATTGTGGTGCTGGCCTGGCTGCTGGCGATCGCATTTGGCACCCTGCCTTTCCTGCTGCTCGACGGGCTTTCTTTGACTCAGGCGGTGTTTGAATCGACCAGCGGCTGGACTACGACAGGGCTCTCAGTCGTCGATGTCACTCAGACTTCGCATCTAATTTTGCTCTTTCGCAGCACGATGGAGCTGCTAGGCGGAGCGGGCCTGGCGATTATTACCCTGAGTGCGCTAGCTGGGCCGGTCGGCGCTAGCCTCAGCAGCGCCGAGGGCCGTAGCGAGCAGCTAGCGCCGAATGTGAAGCGCTCGGCAATTTTGGTGCTGAGCATCTACAGCGGCTTAGTTGTACTTGGGACCTTGGCGCTGCGAATTGCCGGGGTAGGCTGGTTTGACGCGGTTAATCACGCCTTTGCAGCGCTTTCTACCGGCGGCTTTTCTACCCAGACCGACTCGATCGGCTACTGGGATAGCCCGTTTGTAGAAGCCATTACCGTCGTGCTAATGATTTTCGGTGGGCTCAATTTTGTCACCATTTATCTGCTGCTGAACCGTCAAGTGAAGTCGGTGCTCTACAACGGTCAGGTAAGACTTCAGCTGCTGCTGCTGCCGCTAGCTGCGATCGCAGTCTTTTTTGGGGTGACCGTGAGCCTGTATCCTGCGCTAGACAAAGCCATCCGCGTGGCCATCTTTGAAACCGTAACGGCGTTGAGCACCACGGGTTTCTCTACCGTCGGCTATGGCGACTGGAACAGCCTCGGCTGGATGATTTTAATTGGGCTAATGCTGATTGGCGGCGGCGCTGGCTCCACAGCGGGCGGCATCAAGCAGCTGCGGGTGTATATTCTCTATCGCGCCCTGCGGTGGGAGGTTGGCCAAATGCTCAAGCCGGCCCAGGCAGTCAGCGAACCGAGTATCTGGCAAGGCGAGCGGCGTCAGTATTTGCAGGATGGACAGATCCGCCAGGTGGGGTTATTTATCTTTTTGTACTTGGTGGTGTATGCCCTTGGCAGCATCGTCATCGCTGCACATGGCTATTCGGTGCAGGACAGCCTGTTTGAATATGCCAGTACGATGGGCACCGTTGGCCTTTCGATTGGCGTGACCGCTGCTGATGCGCCCATAGCCGTTCTCTGGACCCAAATTTTCGGCATGTTTTTGGGTAGGCTGGAGTTCTTTACCGTTTTTGTGGGAATTGCTCAGCTGCTTCGCGATACGCGCCCGGTCTTGGCGATGAAATGAGCTGCTGGCTGAGAGCTTAGTTAAGTTAGGGCTTGGATTTTGAATTTTTAGTTTTGAGTTTTGAATGAGACCAGCCGCTCAGAACTAAACACTAATAAACCAAGCACTCAAAACCCACCTGCGGCTAAGATCCTTTCTGATTCTGTGACCGAAACCGGCCTTCAATAAAGCCGCGCTGCTTCAGATGCTTGGTCTTGCGACCGGTGACCCGCTTGCGCCACATGCGAAAGCTTGACGGCTTCATCTCGCGCCGCATCAGGGCGATCACCTCCTTTTCCTTGAGCCCGTACTGCAGCTCAATTGCCTCGAACGGCGTGCGATCTTCCCACGCCATCTCAATCACGCGGTTGATGGTTTCAGACTCTAACTCAGGAAGTTTCATCAAAAGTACCTTACAATTATGAGAAGATTATGACGACCCTTTAAGTAACTTGGATAGGAGGTTTACGATGCATTTTGACTTCCGTGTGGTAGCAGTGCTAGCGCCTATTGCGATCGCGGCTGGCTGGGCTGGCTTCAATATCTTTAGAGCAGCGCTAGGCCAAATCCAGAACTTCATGAACAGCCGGGACGCTTAAAATCTATTAAGAAATGTAACAAGCGATCGCGGGCCTGTCTTCTATCGAAAGACGTCCTTTGGCTTTCGCAGCAAACCTTATGGCAGCCATCCTGACGTTTAAGGATGGCTGCTTTTTGCCTGATCTGAAGGCATCAAAGGCATCGGCTAATGCAGAATCTGAGCAAGAAACTGCCGAGTGCGATCGCGCTTGGGGTCGCTAAAAAACGCTTTAGGGGCGGCCTCTTCCACAATTACTCCATCTGCCATAAAGACGATACGGTCGGCCACTTCGCGGGCAAAGCCAACTTCATGGGTGACGCAGACCATCGTCATGCCTGATTTGGCTAGGCTGCGAATCACATCTAGCACCTCGCGCACCATTTCAGGATCGAGGGCAGACGTGGGCTCATCAAACAGCATAATTTTAGGCTGCATCGCCAGAGCCCGCGCGATCGCAACCCGCTGCTGCTGTCCGCCCGATAGCTGAGTGGGATATTTTTGCGACTGATCGAGAATACCCACACGCTCAAGCAGCTCAGCGGCGACTGCCTTCGCCTTTTCCTGCTGCCAACCGCGCACTTCCATCGGTGCCAGCATGACGTTATCGGCTACCGACAAATGCGGGAAGAGATTGAACTGCTGAAACACCATGCCGACCTCGCGGCGAATCGCTGCTGCATTTTTCATTTTGGCAGTGAGGTGAATGCCATCAATCTCAATTCGACCTTTCTGATAGGGTTCGAGCGCATTAAACGTGCGAATAAAGGTTGATTTACCAGACCCCGAGGGTCCCATAATCACCACCACTTCACCCCGATTAACGGTCAGCCTGCAGCCCTTGAGCACCTGAAATTTGCCATACCACTTTTCTACATTCTGCACTCGAATGATCGGCGAATCGATCGCGATCGATTCGCCAGAGACGTCCGATTGAGCTTGATGCATCGTGAGTCCTCCACTTCTGCCTGATTAACTCAGCCTTAGAAACCAGGCACCTGCAGCGGCTCACCAAACCAGGTTTGAGAAAGCTGATCTAGATCACCCGAGAAGCGCTTATACCGAACAAACACATCGACCCACTCCAGCATGTCAAGGTCGCCGCGACGCACGCCAATGTAGCAGGGAGAATTCTTCATCACAAACTTGTTTTCGATGCCTTCATCAGGATTGTCCTGCATGACTTTGCCCGCGATAGTATTACCCGTCGCAATCAGGTCAACCTGATCGGCTAGCAGGGCAGACACGGTCACGCTGTTATCTTCAAAGCGCTTGACCTCGACATCCTGCGGCGCTTTTTCAGACACTTCTAAATCTTCTAGCGAGCCCTGAGTCACGCCCACTGAATAGCCGGATAGATCTTCGTACTCAGCAACGCTTACCGCTGAAGGGCCATAGATACCAGAGAAGAAAGGCGCGTAGGGAATGGATGAAAAATAGATCGACTTGGCCCGTTCTGGCGTAGACCCTAGGCTTGAGATGACTAGATCAGCGCGCCCCGTTTGTAAATAGGGAATCCGGTTAGTGCTGGTGACAGGAATCAGCTCTAGCTCAACTTCTAAGTCTTCGGCGATTAGCTTGGCGACCTCGACGTCATAGCCCTGCGGCTGGCCATCGGTACCGACCGAGCCAAAGGGCGGACTGTCTTGAGGAACTGCGATTTTGATGGTGCCGGCGCTCAAGATACCGTCGAGGGTGCTGCCTGCGACGGTCGCGGCACCGGAGGACGTGGCCTGAGCCGCCGCATCCCCAGCCACCTCCTGAGAGGTGATTGAGCCGCCAGAGCAGGCCACTACACCAATTGTAAACAAACCGCTCAACAGCAGCGCCAGCAGCGCCTTGCTGCCTGTCAGGGGCAGTCCAATTCGCGCCGAGAGTGAACGCAACAAAGTCCTAAACATAAACCATCCTCAAAGATAGACTCGTAGATAGACAAAGAGCAGCTTCAGCGGCTAACCGCCGTAGGTAAAGCTGCTTTCTAGCTTCCGGCTCCACAGCGACAGGGGAAAGCAAAGACAGAAGTAGATCACTGCGGCCAGGGAATAGACCAGAAAAGGCTGAAAAGTAACGTTGCTAATGGAGGACGCCGATCGCGTTAGCTCAATAAAGCCAATCACCGAGGCTAGAGAAGTTCCCTTAATCACCTGCACAGCGAAGCCTACCGTTGGCGGAATCGACAGGCGCACAGCCTGCGGCAAGATCACTTTCTGCAGCTGCTTGAAATAGCTCAGCCCTAAGGCTCGCGACGCTTCCCACTGCCCGGTTGGAATCGCTTCGATAGACCCTCGCCAGATGTCGGCTAGATAGGCGCTGGTGTAGGTCGTGAGCGCAACGATGGCCGCCGTCCAAGCAGACAGGTTCCAGCCAAACAGCACTGAAATGCCGAAAAATACCAGGAATAGCTGCATCAAAAGCGGCGTTGCTTCAAAAAACTCAATGTAAAAAACGCTGACGCCCTTGATGAGGCGATTTGGAGAAATTCGCATCAGCATCAGCACGAATCCAACGAGGCCACCACCCACAAAAGCGATCGCACTCAGCGCCACCGTCCACCTTGCGGCAATCAGCAAGTTAGCCACAATTTGAGCAAAGGTAAACTCTTGCATAGCGCAGCGCTCCGAAGCTAACGAATGTACTGGGTAAAGGCGAAATACTTTCTTTGAATCGCGTAGGCAACGCCCTTGATGCACCAGACCAAGGCAACGTACAGCAGCGACACCGCCAGATAAATCTCGAAGCTGCGAAAGGTGCGCGATTGCAGGTAGTTGCCCACAAAGGTCAATTCTTCTGCTGAGATCTGAGAAACGACGCTGCTAAAAAGGACGGCAATCACAACCTGACTGACCAAAGCGGGATAAATTTTGCCGAGCGCCGGCATCAGGACAATATGGCGAAAAATCTGGTACTTTTTAAATCCCAACGACATGCCGGCTTCGATTTGACCTTTGTCAATGCCCTCGACACCGGCGCGAATGATCTCGGTTAAATAGGCCCCAAAGTTAATTGCCAGCGCCAGCACCGCTGCCTGAAAGGGCGTCATGCGAACGCCTACGCTGGGCAAGCCAAAAAAGAAAAAGAAAAGCTGAATCAAGAACGGCGTATTGCGAAAGAATTCTACATAGGCCGTCGCTATCCAATTGAGAAAGCGGCTGTGGGAAGTGCGTCCTATTGCTCCGGCAAGGCCAAACAAAAACCCAAAGGCAATGGCAATGACGACAATCTGCAAGGTGAGAAAAACGCCCTGAACAAAAAGGCCAATATTATTCCAAACGACGGAAAACTGGGGCGTGTATTCCATGAAATAAGACGCAAACGCGGCTGAGGTAACGTTTGCAGCGTAATTGCGTCAGAACTTGGAGTTTGTGTAGTTCAATACATATCAAATCTCTAGCTGCTTGAGCGCCGGCATGATTTGCTCAAACGCAACGCCGCGATGGCTGTATTTCTCCTTTTCAGCTCGGCCCATCTCGGCAAAGGTCTTACCCTGAGCCGGTACGTAGAAAATTGGATCGTAGCCAAAGCCGCCGCTGCCTCTAGGCGCTTTGAGAATTTTACCCAGACAGATGCCTTCGGTTTCTAGCGCGATCGCACCGCTCGGCCGGGCCACTGCTAAAGCGCAGACAAACTGAGCCTGCCGATTTTCGCTGTCGCCCAGCTCGCGTAGCAGCCGCTCAATACGGTCGGCATCGCTGCTGCCATAGCGAGCAGAATAAATGCCCGGAGCGCCATCGAGCGCATCAACCATGAGGCCAGAATCATCGGCAATTGCCCAGCGCTGAGTTGCGATCGCCACCTGCGATGCCTTGAGCCGCGCATTTTCTAAAAACGTCTGTCCCGTTTCATCCACCTCAATTTCGGGCGGCTTCAGCGCTAGCTCCCAGCTCAGTGTTTTAAGATAGGCCTGCATCTCATGCAGTTTGCCAGGGTTGCCCGTTGCGACGATTACCGTTGTCATAAAACCTGCCAATCAAGTGCCTAGCTTCAGTGTCAGGCGCAGCGGCCCAAAACTCAAGCGGCTCAAGCCTACCCCAGGCCATCTGCTCAAACTTAGGAAGATTTATGCTGCAAACGCTTTGGTTGACCCTTGACTTTTCGGATGCGCTCAGCAATCTGCTGCCAGATATTGCAGAGGCACAGACGGCGCAGATTTTTTTACAGCTGATGGATTGTGAAGCCGTGGGTCGGCTCAAGCGGCTGACGCAGGCCCAGCCAGCGAGCACATCGCCGGCCCAGTGGGTACCCGGGGTCATCAAGCTAGAACTTGACTGGCCTCAGCGAGCGCAGCTAGCCCAGCTCCTAGCAGCTCAGGTACCGCGCAATGCACCAGCCAGCCTCTATTTAGAACAAGGCGGCCAGACGCTGCGCTGTCGGCTAGAAGACTTTGAAGCTGCTGCAGTCGTGACTCTCTTAGAAGCAGGAGTGCAGGCATTAGAGCAGCTGATAGCTACTCAACAGGCATAGCGCCATCGGGCATTGAGTATGAGGAAAGGGGTACCGCTACACTATCAGCCTGAAACCACCAGAGGAGGGTACCCCAAAGCTGTAACAGCGGATCTAAGGAGCTCCTTAGATCCGCATAGAAGGTCAGCCAGTGCGATGTGCTAAGTTGGCTCTATTCGTCTCCGCTACGGTAGGCAAAAGAGTAGATGCTTTTAGTTCACGCTTATCTAAAGCGAGCTGTCGTGAGTATTCAAGAAGTGAAGACGAGCTTCTTGCATAGAAATCATACCGTCTCCATTGAGATCGGCCGCATTATCGACAGCAACAGCGCTAGCAGCCGGTGCCACAATAGCGGCAGCTATCAAAAGCGTAACTGTGGAAAGTACAAAGCGTTTCATAATATAGCCTCCTGATAAAACTCAGTCATCTCTTTTCAGAGAGACTCAATGGCTAATAACAACAGCTTAAACTGTTCTTAACCTAGATTATGAAAGCCCTATCTGAGCGCTATCTGATGGCTTTATAAGATAGGCATGAAAAAAAGCTTAGAATTTGCTGAGATTTCTTTAGCTAGAGGGTTTGAGAAACTGTCGTTAGCTGTGAATTGGCTGGGCGATAAAAAGGCTGCCGCAGCAGCCTTTAGAAACATCTCAGCTAGAATCTATTGCTCAGACAAAGGCAATCATATTAAGACTTGTTGCGGGCATCTCTGCTAGAAAGAAGACGCTGCTGAATGGTTGTCCCCGCGAGCGAATCATCGCTCTTCTGGCGAGCATCCCAGGCAGCAATGCGAGCTTCCTGCAGACTGCTTTCAGCCAGGGAATCACTGCTTTTCTGACGGGCATCCCAAGCTTCGAGGCGAACCTCTTGCAGATTGAAGGTTTTCTCAACTTCCTGTAGTGCTGGTAGGAGCGTAGA
>JAAHIA010000390.1 GCA_010671975.1 Leptolyngbya sp. SIO4C1
TGGCTCAACCGCCATGCGCCGCCAGCTAGAAGCTGACTACGGCTGTCAGTTTGAGCTAGCGTTTGAGGGCTATCGCTACGAGCTGTGGCAGTCAGTCGGATACTGCGATCGCGGCCTACCCTAAAGCCGACTTTTATCCAGCCTCGCTTCAGGCCCCAGTCGAAGCTACCCAGGATGCAATCTATCAGCCAATTAATAACGGCCGAGCCGGCTTTGCCGCCTCTCAATCGGCCTATGACGCTGCTGTTACTGAGCTGTTTGCCGCGCTCGATCGATGGGAGCATATCTTAGCCAAGCAGACCTATCTCTGTGGTGAGCAAATCACGCTAGCCGACTGGTGCCTATTTACCACGCTGTTTCGGTTTGATTTGGCCTATTACGGGCTGTTTAAGTGCAACCTCAAACGGCTGACTGATGACTGGCTGGAGACGCAGCTGCTAGCAGCTTAGAAAACGGCTACGTCAGCCCTAGGGAATGAGCGGTTGACCGCCGCTGGCGTCAGCCGCAGATAGAGACCTGCGCTGTAAAAAAGCCTTCTAATGGTGGATTGGACAGCAGCGCTGCCTCTCTCACCCGACGGACAAAATTCCATTGCAGATTTGTTTCCATATCAGCATCTGTTGTCATAGGAGGTTTTCTCAATGCCTTACGAATCAGTTGAATCTTTGCCCGAAGACGTACGCAGCCGGCTGCCACTAGGAGCACAGAAAATTTTTCAGGCAGCCTTTAATGCAGCTTCGTCTGACGGCTTTAGCGAAGAAGGTGCCAAGCAGGTTGCCTGGAGCTCCGTTAAGAATAGCTACTTCCAGACTGAAGATGGCGAGTGGCAGCATGAGCCTGAAGGCGGCACGGGTGAGACGAACACAGGCACGATGCCGGCTGCTTAGAGGCCAGCGGCTATTGGGGCAGAATACGGCAATGTGTTTCGCCCCTCGCCAACGAAACTAAGCTGGTGCGGTCAGCGAACCGTCCAGGCTCGCTCCTAGCTTGTCAGCAAGGCCTTCAATCCAGGCTTCGTCCTGTTTGGTATAGCTGCGCGGTGCGTTCGCTCCTAAAATAAGCGCGCCCTTTTCACCCATTGGCTGACAGATCACACCCTGCGTATTTTCCGGCAGGTAGCTGAACTCAACGCGCCCCGGATAGAGCTTCAGACTGACCAAATAGACCGGCTTTTTTTGAGTGAGCACACGAGTTAAAATAGGACCTGCGGTCACCTCCTCGGTAGGACCTAAAATGCCGCGTCGCATCAGCATAGCCCCGTCGTAATACGCCACAATAGAACGAGTGACTGTGTTAGTTAGCAGCAAATGAGACGCCCAGGCCAATTCTGTCTTCAGCCAGTCTGGCAGCTCGTCTTTTAGCTCAAAGCCTTCTTTGCCCTCAAGCTGTACGGTTTCTGGCGGCCGAGGCTGAACCTGCTGCCAAAGCAGCCCCGTTAAAATCAGGATTGCGCTAAGAATGACGCCTAAGGCATCAGCTCTCGCTTGAGACTCAGTCAGCGCTGGCGTGAGCAGACGGTTTGCTAAGAGCAGGCTGCCGCCTAGGCCACCAACGACTAGCGGCAGCTGACGAAGAACTTGATTTTGATTGGGCTTGGCCATAGCAGACTCATTGCAGTTGCAGATCTAGTGTATCTTTAGCGGATAAACCCTCTGGTTCAATAGCGGGCAAAGCATCTGCTTTAACAAAGGAGAGCGCAGACGTGACTTGGTTGCAGCCATTAAATTTGCTGGCTTTTTTGTCAATTTTGCTGGGGACCCAAGCATCAAAGCCGATTCAAACGTTAGACCTCGCTTCGCTTGAGCTGATGCCAGCATGGGAATCACCCTGGCTGATGCAGACCTTAGCGAGCGATCCAGAAGCCGAAGCGATTCTCTCTCAGTACGTTGCCGGGCTTTCTAGCGCTGGGTTTTCGCCTGACCTGCAGGGGGTTTGGCTAGGCGTAGGGGGCTACCCCATTGCTCAGCATCGAGAAGCGCAGCGGCTGCCGGCTGCTTCTTTGACAAAGATTGCAACGACGCTGGCAGCGTTGGAAACCTGGGGAGTGAATCATCGGTTTGAAACCCTAGTCGGCTGGCGGGGCACGCTATCAGACGGGGTGCTCGAAGGCGATCTGATTATTCAAGGCGGCAGCGATCCGCTGTTTGTTTGGGAAGAAGCGATCGCGCTGGGCAATGCGCTACAGCAGCTGGGTTTACAGCGGGTCACCGGCGATCTGATCGTGATTGGTGACTTCATGATGAACTTTAATACCGATCCGCTGGCGTCGGGAGCCCTGCTGCAGCAGGCGGTCAATGCCGATCGCTGGAGCGCTGACGTTCAGCGACAGTACCAAACGCTGCCTCCGGGAACACCTCAGCCGCGCTTGCAGATCGACGGCAGCGTACAGCTGGCCTCGCCCCAGACAACCGTTGCGACGGCTTCGGGCTGGCTGCTGCGACACCAGTCGCTACCGCTGACGGCCATTCTCAAGGCGATGAATATCTACAGCAATAACGTCATGTCCGATCGGGTGGCGCAGATCTTGGGTGGCCCCACGGCAGTGATGCAGGTAGCCACGCAGGTCGCCGGGGTGCAGCCTGAGCAAATCCGGCTGATCAACGGCTCTGGGCTAGGAGAAGACAATCAGATCTCGGCTCAGGCGGTGGTGCAGATGCTGCAGGCGATTCAGTCAACGCTAGCGGCGCATCAGCTGACCGTTGCCGATCTGTTTCCAGTAGCCGGCACCGATACTGGCACGCTGGTCGATCGCCAGCTGCCGAGCCACGCGGCGCTAAAAACCGGCAGTCTAGCCGTGGTGAGTGCGCTAGCCGGAGCGTTTCCGACTGAAAAAAAGGGCGTTGTTTGGTTTTCTATCATCAACTATGGCGCTGGCTTAGATGAGCTGCGCTATCGCCAAGATCAGCTGCTGGCCGCGTTAGAGCAGCGCTGGGGCAAAGCGCAGCAGATTCCACCTGAGCTCAAGACGACCATTCGGTTTAATCAGGCCCCCTATCGGCTCGGCGACCCGCAGCGCAACCAAACGCTGTAGCTTCTTCAGCTGGCTCTAGGGCGGCACAATTTCAGTGACGACATCGCCACCGGTCACCACCACGGTCTGCCGCTCTAAGTTGCCGGCGGCGCGATCTCCCGAAAGCACCGTCAGCGGATTCTGCTGTCGGTAGCTGACGTTGCCTTGAGCGGTTACATCCTGGCTTTCGAGCTGCCAGGTCAGCCGATCGGCTAGGAGCTCGGCGCTGTTTTGAGCTGCGATCGCCCGCACATTTTCTACGAAGTTAATCACCTGCGCTGCCAAATTCATCCGCGCCTGATTGGCGCTAATGGTGACCTGCTGCTGAGGCTGCTGCACCTGAACCGGCGCGTCGATGACAATCTGCTGATCTTCAATTTGCCAGAGCGCAATGCTGCTCGTTGCCCGGACCGGCTGCTCTGGCAGATCGAGCTGAACGGCATTCTCAATCAGCACCGTTTTCTGGTTGAGATTGACGTTACCCCGCTCGCCAACCAGGCGAGCCGTTACGGTCTTATCCGTCTGCGATCTATACTGCTCGGTTTTTAGCCCGGTTTCAGTCACCAAGCGCGCCTGATCGATATACCAGGTTAGCGCCTCTGACTGAAATCCTAGCCAGGGCTCTGCCGTGGTGGCTGCCGTCACGCCGCCCGAGAGATCGAGCTGCTGGCTTTGGTTAGACAGCCGCGCCTGCTGCGCCGTTGCCTTAAGCTGAGGATGCGTGCCGCTAATCTGGTTTTCAACCAGGAGTAAATCCTCTTCTGGCCGCCATTCTAGCTCTTCGCCTCGCAGGGTTAGCTGGCTCTCAATGCCGGTGGCAACCACGTTTCCTTCCAGCCGCATGACCTTGGCATCTTGGGCAACCTCACCGCGATCGCCTTTAACTTTATAGATGGCCTTGCCGTCTTGATAAAACTCGCCTTCAATCTCTTTGATATCGGCAATTTTTTGATTGGCACTGTAGACAACTTCTTTGGCTTTTACTTTCCAAAGCAGCGTGCCATCCTCATCGGGCTGTTCCAGCGTCACATTCTGCAGCGTTAGCCCAGGTTCAGGGGCCGCTTCGCTGCCTGCTTGATTGATTGTTCTCAGCGTTTGCCGAGAAGCCTGACACGTCCGTACCCCTACGACCAGAACGGCTACAGCTGCCGCAATCACTGTCCACCGATACCACTTATTTGTGCGCGAGTCTGTCATGCGCAGGCAGCAGATGATGCTAAGAAACGACTGTAGCCGATCCTATCGAACTTATGTGAGGTTTGACTGCTTTTAGGGCTGCTCCTCTTCCTCCCTCTCGAGGACGCTGATCGCCGAGAGCGGCCGGTATGTGTAGCTGCTGCCCTGATGGCGCGACGTTTTTTTGATGTCGTCTTTAATATTGTCTAAGTCAATATAGCGATCAGACACGTTGATCAGGCTGTCGCTAGTCATTGAGCGCAGGCTGACAACTTCAATTCGCACGCCCCGGTAGCTAGCAGCATCTACCGCATAGGCTAAATCACCATCACCGCTAACTAAGACAGCGGTATCGTAGCAGCCCACTAGGGCCATCATGTCAACCGCGATCTCAACATCAAGGTTGGCCTTTTTGGAACCGTCCGGCAGCTACGATACCGCTGTCTTAGTTAGCGGTGATGGTGATTTAGA
>JAAHIA010000391.1 GCA_010671975.1 Leptolyngbya sp. SIO4C1
TGCGTTGTTTTGATCGCGACAGCGGCCAAAACAACGCCTCCAAGCAGGCCGCTGACCCGGTTGATCACTATATTTGCCCGTATATTGCTCTGCCCAATAGCTGGGATGCCTACCTGCAAACGCTGAGCTCGAATACTCGACAGAAGATCAGGCGCTTTTTAAGAAAGGTTGAGGGGTCAGCGCGCTATCGAATTACCTCAGTTGAGAAAAACAGTCTAGAGAGTCACATTGTCATTCTGCTCGATCTTTGGCAAAGTAGATGGCTTGAAAAGAAAGGTACGGGCGCTGCAAACATGCTTGATGCCGTACGCAGGCTGCTGCGACATAGTTTTGAGCAGAATTGTTTAGCTTTGCCGGTGCTGTGGCAAGACGACCGGCCAATTGGCGCGATCGCCCACTTGCTCGACTGGCGCAAGCGGCAGCTTTTGTTCTACATGACAGCGCGCGACAGCGATATCAAACAGCCGCCGCCCGGTCTAATTTTGCAAGCCTACAGTATTCGGCAGGCGATTCAGCAGGGCTTCAAAACCTATGACTTTCTCAGAGGTAATGAGCCCTACAAGTATTCGCTCGGTGCTCAAGATCGCCAGATTCAGCATCTGGTGGTGCGGCGACGAGCCTGGCCCGAGCGCTATTGCCAGATCGATCGTAAGACGCTAGCGGATGCCTTTAAGCGGGCGGTTCGGCAGCATCGACAGCAGCAGCTAGCTGAGGCGGCGGTTGCCTATCGGCAAATTTTGGCAGTTGAGCCGCTGCATGCCGACGCGCTCTACTGCTTGAGTATGCTGAAACAGCAGCAGGGCGAGAATCAGGGTGCGATCGCGCTGCTGCAGCGGTTCCTCAAAGCGTATCCGCACTCCCTGCGCGGCTGGCTGAGCATCGGCAATCTCTATCAGCAGCAGCAAAACTTTGCGGCCGCCGTTGACGCCTTTCAGCAAAGTCTAGCGCTGCAGCCGGACTCCGCGATTGCTTACAACAATCTTGGCTATACGCGACAGCAGCAGGGCCAGTGGGAAGCTGCGATCGCCTGCTATCGACAGGCGCTGGCGCTAGATCCCGACTGCGCTGCAGCCGATGTCAGCCTGGCGAACGCGCTCCATGCCCAGCAAAAGCTGCCGCCTGCTCGGGTGATAAGCTATGCGGTTGCAAACTATGAGCTGGGTAATCGCTATCAGGCCGCAGGCGATTTAGGAACAGCGGTCACTTACTATCAGCAGGCGGTTACCATGAACCCCGATTTGTTGGCGGCTCAGGCTAAGCTAGCGCAGATACAGCAGTGCACTAGCTGATAGCTTGATTTGAATGCCATCTTTTTGCCCCTATGAGACTCCAGCTGCGGACCTTGTAGGGGCTTTGAGTGCAGTCTTCTCTAAAAAGATAGAAAGGGAGCCACAGCTATCTGTAAATACGCGAAATCATCTGCTCACTCAATACTAAACTTTGTCGCTCAACAATCAAAATAACAACATTTTCTGCCAATCTGGCAACATTCCAGTTTTAAGAGACCGTATGCTTGTTATCAACAACTGAAAAGGTTGTTCTCAGCTTGAATCTATCACTCTTTTCAAAGGAGAAAATCATGATCATTTCTGACCTAAACTATCTAGAATCAGCAGCAGCAAATGTAGCAGGTGCAGGCGGTGTCAAATTTGATAGCGACATCAAAAAGGATGTTGATATCAATGTTGATGTTGATTTCGATATTGATAAGTATGTCGATGTAAAAGTTGACATCAAGGGTAACCTAGCTACTGCTGAAGCATCCGCAGATGCCTTTGGTTATGATACCCTCTCTGAGACTGAAGCGTTTGCTCAGACGACCTATTACTCTTCTGAGTCATTCTCTTCCGCAACCGCAGCTACCTACTAAGCTCCGAGTGCAGCTGTAGCCTCTGCAGGGCTATCTATCAGGTTTATAGGTAGCCCTATGTAAGTAACGCCGAAAGCCATACCCTTAGCTTTCGGCGTTTTTTCATGCGGTTCCACTGAGTCTTCTAGCTGTTGGTTATCTAGCAGCATCGCTAGCCGCCTGATGGAACAGCTCCATTTTTCTGGCTCAACCTTGAAGTTTTATCAGATTTTTGGAGATTCTGCCAATTTGGCAGAATCTCTCATGGGAAGCCTTCTATTCTTCTCATAGTAGTGAAAAGCGCTACTAGCTGCTGATTTTTCTTTTAGCTAATTTAGGAGTTTTCTGACTTATGGCTTTTCTACGCGGAGATGACGGCGACAACCAAATTCTAGGACTGGCTGAAGATGATTTTATCTTTGGAGAAGGCGGCGACGATGTGCTAGTCGGCTTTGGCGGTAGCGATCTGATTCGCGGCGGTGACGGTGACGATACTATTTTTGGTGACGGCGACGGCGTGTCCAATGGAGCCGATCAGCTCTTTGGCGATGATGGCGACGACCTGATTTTTGGCGGTGACGGTGACGACGTGCTCAATGGAGGCAACGACAACGACGAGCTTCGCGGCGAAGATGGCAACGATTTGCTAATCGGTGGCCGAGGCGACGATGTTTTATTCGGCGGTGATGGCGATGACTTTCTCTCCGCTGGCAGTGGTAACGATCAGCTCGACGGTGGCGACGGTAACGATCAGGTGATCGGCAGCCGAGGTGATGAGCTTTTATCTGGAGGAGCCGGTAATGACTTTATTGCCGGCAGCGACGGCGAGGATTTGCTTTTGGGCGGCAGCGGCGCTGATGAAATGGACGGCGGGCGCGACAACGATCGTCTCTTTGGCCAAGGCGGCGACGATTTTATGTCAGGCGGCTCTGGCAACGATATTATGTTTGGGGGCAGCAACAACGGCACGCCTAGCGGCAGTGACGAAATGGATGGCGGTGCCGGCAACGATATTATATTTGGCGAAGACGGTGATGATATGCTCATCGGCAACACCGGCAGCGATCAGCTGAACGGTGGCAGCGGCGCTGATACCCTCATTGGCGTTGCTAGCTCAGGAACGGGGGAAGTCGATGACCTGACTGGCGGTGGGGGCGGCGATACCTTTGTCCTCGGCGATGAGAATAGCGTTTTCTATCTTGGAACTGGCGGTGGCGATCTAGCTATCGTCAGAGATTTTCAAATCGGTCAAGATCTAATTCAGCTTAATAGCGCTAATTTGGGAGGCTATAGCTTTGCTAACGACGCCAGCGGTAATGGCTTAATCTCTTTCAACAATGATCTAATTGGTGCTTTTATTGGTGTCAATATTGGATCTATCTTGAGCTCTCCCTCGTTCGTCTTTGTTTGATCTCTACGAAGGCTGCCTGTGTGATTTCAAGCCGCATTGCTTCTCTAGCTGCAGAGCTTGCCAGCCAGTTCAGCAATACTCTAGATGTTTGCGAGTAATGTGGCCAAGGCCCTACATGCTTCTAGCCTGACCAATCAGCCTGGCATCATAGCCGAGCAGAGAGCGGTCTCTGTAAAAAGCAAGAGACTGCTCTCTGCGCTGTCAAGGAAACATCTAGACTCAGGAAGATTTGAGCAATGGATATCTTAGACTTGAACTACTTAGAGCCTTTCCAGGCGCTTAGGCATGTGTCTGGACGAGGCGCCTTGTTTGCCGAAGCTTATACGGTGACGACCGCAGACGAGGGTTTTGCCTTTGCCGACAGCGGCGCGATCGCAGTGGGTGAAAATACGTACACCAGCGCCGAGACGGCGGCTATCGCTTACAACCAAGAGTCCAGCACCAACTTTCTGACAAAAACCACTACGTTTAGCAGCGCCGAGGCGAGCGCCGTTGCGATCGCCTCAGACGAGCACGGCTACGCCTCAGACAGCGACTACAGCTATTCAGAGCACAGCTATCAGGGGTATTTTGTCGCTTCGCCTTGATGACTACTATCTCAGCGATATCGGCGTCAGCGCTATCGGTCAGCATCGGGCTCTTCTTCTGAGGCCGCCTGAGAAGACTGGCGCTGCCCCTGGAAGGCGCAGCGAACACAGACTGGAAATAGCAGGATGATCGCCAGACTCTCCATGATGAATTGAAACTGAGAGGGCGTGGTGGCAAATCCACAGACGATCAGGCCAAAGCCGGTCAAAACAGACGCGATTAGCAGCGTTTCTTCCTGCAGACGAATGCTTCGCCAAATCAAAAACAGGCCAGCTGCTAGCAGTAAGAACCCCATCGTGCCGTACCTGTCGCGTAGATCAAGAAGCGGTGGTCATGCGCTTGCGTAGCGACTCGGCCCGCCGCTTGGCGATCGCATTTTTACTGTCAGCCGCTAGCGCCTGCTCATAGCAGTCTAGCGCCTGCTTCATCAGCTGCTTCTTTTCGTAGCTGTGCCCTAAATTATTTAGCGCAGTAATATAGTCTGGCATCAGCTTCAGCGCTTCTTTGTACTGCTTGACAGCCAGATCGTACTGCTCTTGAGCAAAATAGGCATAGCCCAGCGCATTGTAGACAATCGCCGCGTTTTCGGCTGCGTCTTCTTCGTCAATGGTTTTAAGTGCCTGCTGCAGATAGAGACTAGCTTGGGTAAAGAGCTTTTTGTCAAGTAGAAGGCTGCCTAGCTCGTAATATTCTTTGGCCGTTCCTTTTTGACTGGTGAGCTTTTTTTGCAGGCGGGAGAGCGTACTTTCAATCCGGCGGGTTTTAAAGACCTGACGCAGGATAAAAAAGGCAGCC
>JAAHIA010000392.1 GCA_010671975.1 Leptolyngbya sp. SIO4C1
TCCCCTTTGAGATTGGCGACTTCATTATTGTGGGCGACTTTGTGGGCACCGTCGAGCACGTTGGCATTAAGACCACTCACATGCGCAGCCTCAGCGGCGAACAGCTGATTCTTGCCAATACCGATCTCACCAATGCCCGCATTCGTAACTTCAAGCGGATGCGGCGGCGTCGGATTGTTTTCTCATTTGGCGTCACCTACGAAACCGGGCTCAGTCAGATTCAGCGTATTCCTGAGCTGGTTAAAGACATTGTCGACTCCACTACCAGCGTCACCTTTGATCGCGCCCACTTTCTTGCCTATGGCGACTTTAGCCTCAATTTTGAAGTAGTTTATTTTGTCGAAACTGACGACTACGCTGCCTACATGGACGCTCAGCAGCAGATCAATCTCGGTCTGAAGGCTGCTTTTGAGCGTGAGGCTATTGAGTTTGCCTATCCAACTCAGGTGCTTTACCTCAATCAGACTAGCGATCGGCAGAGCGCAGCGCCCTCAGACAGTGTGCAGCGCACAGAGGCTCACAACGGGCATCAGTCGCCCGTTGGCAGCAGCCATTAGAGCCGATTGCGGTGCTTTTCTATGCCATCAGACACTCAGATTATTATCATCGGTAGCGGCATCGGCGGCCTCTGCTGTGCAGCCCTGCTGGCGCGCTATGGCTACGACGTTCTCGTCTGCGAAAGCCATACCATCCCCGGCGGCGCAGCCCACGGCTTTGAGCGCAGCGGCTTCTGCTTTGACTCTGGGCCTTCGCTCTATTCGGGACTCTCTTATAGCCCGTCGCCCAACCCGCTGCGCCAGGTGCTCGATGCAATTGGCGAAGATGTCGACTGGCTCAACTATGACACCTGGGGCTGCTGCCTGCCTGAGGGCAGCTTTGACACCACCGTAGGTCCCGATCAGTTTTGCCAGGTGCTTGCCCAGCTGCGCGGACCGCAGGCCGTTGCCGAGTGGCGTCACCTGCAGCGCGTCATGCAGCCGCTAGGAGAAGCCGCCGTAGCAGTACCCCCTGCTGCTGTGCGGCTGGACTGGGGAGCTTTTCAAACGATTGGGCGGTTTGCGCCTAGATTACTCAAGCATGCGCTGACTGCGCCTCGGCTTGCCGGTCCCTTCAGCCAGATTATGAACGGCGTGGTTCAAGACGAGTTCGCTCGCCACTGGTTGGATATGCTCTGCTTTTTGCTCTCCGGCCTGCCCGCTGATGGCACTATTGCCGCAGAAGTCGCCTTTATGTTTGCCGACTGGTATCGCCCAGGCGTACAGCTCGACTATCCGCGTGGCGGCAGTGCTGCCCTGGTTGCCGCGCTGGTCAACGGCCTGAAAAAGCAGGGAGGCGACCTGCTGCTTGGCGCTCATGTAGAAGAGATTTTGCTAGAAGGCGGTCGCGCGACTGGCGTCAGGCTGCGCAGCGGTCAGCAAATTCGGGCTAGCGTAGCGGTGATTTCAAACGCCTCGGCCTGGGATACGCTAGCGCTGCTGCCGAGCGGCAAACTACCGGCGCGGCTAGCCCAGCGAGAAAAGCTGCCCGAATGCGAAAGTTTTATGCACCTGCATTTAGGCATCGACGCGGCTGGGCTGGACGACCTGCACTGTCACTACATCGTTGTCAACGACTGGGCGCAGGGCATCACTGCGCCGCAAAATCTGGTGCTGATTTCGATTCCCTCAGTGCTGGACCCAGCGCTTGCGCCACCTGGAAAACAGACAGTTCACGTCTATACGCCCGGCAGCGAACCCTACGCTCAATGGCAGGGTCTCGATCGCCGCAGCGACGCCTACACTCAGCTGAAGCAGCAGCGTGCCGAGGTGATGTGGCAGGCGCTAGAGCGGGTAATTGCAGATGTGCGATCGCGCACCGACGTCACGCTAGTCGGCACCCCCCTCACCCATGCCCGCTATCTCAGACGCCATCACGGCACCTATGGCCCCGCCATTCGTGCTGGCAAAGGCCTATTCCCCGGCCCTAAGACCTCTGTTGCCGGGCTGCTGTGCTGCGGTGACTCTACGTTTCCGGGCATTGGCCTACCTGCCGTCGCGGCTAGCGGCATGATTGCGGCGAATACGCTTGCCTCTGTGCAACAGCAGCTTGAGCTCTTAGACGCTATTGGCTATTAGAGATTTATCGTTTTTTATGCAGGCTTAGGTTCGGACGAATACTAACCCACAGCAAATTCAGTAAACTGCCGCTTGAAGGGAGAATGGAAGGCCAGAACAATATCCTGCTTGGGAACACCACGTTCGACAAGCTCGTTGGCAATGAAGGCCTACAAATGGCTGTCCCTGCTCATCACGTTTACACTCGGCCTGTGCGCAGCCGAGTGGGATGAGCTAGTTCATCTCGTGGCCCAGCTGATCGAGCTGATGGGCGGCTGATGACCGAGCCCGATCCCAAGCTTGAAGAAGACCTATCATTGCTGGCCTCGCAAGTGGAGGGGCTTAAAAAAAGATGTTTCCGAGCTGGCTGCTAGGCGGTTTAATTCGGCTCAAAACTTAATAGTTGAAGCAGTTAGGTTGATAAATCGATTAAGGCGACAGCAGCAGCCCGGAGATAAGCCATGAAGCTGGGTACAAGTCAAGTAGTGAGTTACCTCAAGCTACTAAGCTGCTATGCATCAACCTCAACGCCGCCCCAGACGCAGAAAAGGGATGATCGACATTCAGCCCATTACGCGGCTGACACGCGATCGCAGTGCCTCCATACGGCTCTACTAACGCTCTTAAGTCAAAGTCGACAGAGAATAGACCTGTTGCGAAATAGGTGATAATGAAAGAGCGTTGCTGAGGCTGCCTGCACCATGCTCGATATCAACCGAATCCTGAAAAATGACCGCCTGATGCGGGCGCTGACCGGCCTCAATCGAGCCGCCTTTGACGCACTCGTGCCTAGCTTTACTCAAGCATACCAGGCTGCACAGCTGGGCTCAAAGCAGCGTCAGCGAGCCCCCGGGGCGGGCCGTAAAGCAAACATTGATAGCATCGCAGACAAGCTATTCTTCATTCTTCTGTACTTCAAGGTCTATCCGACCTTCGACTTGGCAGGCATCCTGTTTGACTTTGACCGCTCCCAAGCCAACCGCTGGGTGCATCGGCTGCAGCCCATCCTAGAAGCCGCTTTAGGCCGAGAACTGGTGTTGTCGAAGCGTCAGATTAGAAGCCTAGAAGAGTTTGTCGAGAGCTTTCCAGCAGTCGAGCGAGTCATCATCGACGGCATCGAGCGGCCGATTCAACGCCCCAAAGATAGCAAACGTCAAAAGCGTACTTATTCGGGTAAAAAGAAGCGTCATACTCGTAAGCAGCTGGGGGTGAGCGACTCAGACAAGCGTATTCTGGCGATGACGCCAGCTGAGGATGGCAAGTTCCATGATAAGTGTCTGCTCGACGCATCGGTACTGGTCGAGCACATCCCTGAGGATGTGCTGATACAGGTCGATTTGGGATTCAAAGGACTTGAGGAGGAGTATGAAAACATAGAGATAGCGCACAAGAAGCCCAGAAGTGGTGAGCTGAGTGATGAGCAGAAAGCGCAGAATCGAGCCTTCAGTTCAGAGCGAGTCGTGGTTGAACATGCCTTTGGCGGTACGAAACGCTATGGGGCAGCCTCAGACATTTATCGGAATCGGAAGACAGACTTCGATGACCGTTTGATGTTGACATCGGCAGGGTTATGGAACTTCTATCTGAAGGCGGCTTAGTTGGAAAGGAGGGTGGGGGGAGATCTTCTTCAGCTCTCTTACCTACTATTTCGCAACAACTCTAATGGCTCCTGTGGGGGCGAGAAGATTGGCTGGAATTGGCCCCAAGGAGGGCTGTTGCCCTAGGCTCTGGTTGATGGGGCGAAACAGTTTTTGGGGTTCGGTCATGGTTGTGCTAAGTCGAACCAAAGAATAGCTGGCTCAAGCCTTCCACCACGACAACCGCAGCAATGATGATGAAGGCGTTTTGCAGCAGCGGCTGCCATTGCTCACCCCGTTGAGCTTGATAGACGGCAAAGAAAACAAAGCCGACTGCACTTACCCAGATAACGATGCGCAACATACCAAACAGGAACTTGATGATGCTTTGGTCGATGTAAGTGCCGAAAATCGAGTTGGTTTCATCTTCAACTGAGCCGAACAGTTGGGCTGCGGCAGGTTCGGGGTGGATCAAAATCGCCGTGAAGAGCAGTACGCCCGAGATCGCACCCAGCAACCGCCATCCACCCAACCGACGAAACCACCGAGTTTTATCCAGTTCTAGCTGGTGTAGCAGTAAGCCGAGCGTAATCGCACCCACTACCCCTAACCCGAGCGGGTATTGCAGCGCGATCGCACCGAGCAACCCCAGCAGTATCCAACCGCTGGGCTCCGCGTTGACTTGCAAACGAGTATTCATTTTTCTTACTCCCTGATTCCAAATGATGAGAAGCAGGCAGATGACTCCCTGAGTAAATTGAGCGCCTGAGCGCTGCATGGGCATTTAAGCCCTTGAATTAAGCTAAAAGACCGTCAATGTTGAGTAGATATCGAACCTATCTTGCTGATTGACTGACAAAACTAGAGGGTCGAGCAGGTCAAAAGGTTGCTATGAGGCAATTTCAGATGGCATAGATGGGAGTCAGCGTTCTAGAATCAGATACCACTCAAACCCATAGAACGCTGTGAAA
>JAAHIA010000393.1 GCA_010671975.1 Leptolyngbya sp. SIO4C1
TGTTTAAGGTGCACTGGACGCTCTCTGCGCTGGGTGCGCTGGGCTGTTCTGTAGCTGAACATGTATTGAAGTTAGCATTTCGATATCTGCATGCTGTTGCCTCAGCACTTCAATATCTGAAGCCTTGAGCGCTCCACGCGGCTTAAGCAAATGGCCTTCTGCAATCTTTGCAACATAGATGGTGTCATTACAGAAAGGCTCAAGAGTCCTGAACAAATGAACTACATTCGGTATGTCAAGCATTGGCGCGATGTTCGCTCCTACCCGCCATCCAAGCTGATGTAGCTTCTTGAGAACATGGAATCGCTCTTGATATAAAGGCGCACCAGGCTCCCACTTTCTAAGAAGAGTGTCGTCGTCTGATGAAATAGAGATACGGAACGTAATTTTACGTTTCAGATGTTCTTGAGAAAATGCTGCGATGATTGCATCGATGCATTCCTCAAAAGGCTTAGTGACAACTACAACTTGGTTGTGCTGAACTAATTCGGAAATAGCTTGTATACAAAGTTCTACATTAAATGGCGTAATATCGTGCGTTACGGGAAGCTGAACTATCTCGCCACGAAGCTTGGAAGCCTCCGATAATATATGCTCAATTGGGAGATTTCGCATACGCCATGGGACTCCCATTCGGTTTGCTTCATTCTCCACAAAACAATAGCTACAGTAATTCGAGCAACCGGTAGATACTGATAGACCGGCTGTACAAGGAGCTCTAAGAAAAGCTTTAAGATTTGGGATGGTTTGTGCTGGGGAAATCTTCTGTTTGAGCATAGTAATAAAGCCCTATATTTGATGAACTCAATTACAGTGCTATGTCATTGAGTAGGTGTGTGAAAGTTTTGTGCAAAGCTTGTTTATTATTATTGACAATTCTTCATCGTAAGCTCTGATATTCCCTCTTTTGTTAAATTCGCTGGAGAATAAATGACTGGCTGCTTGTCCGTGGAAAATTGCCTTGGCAAATAAGCGAAGCTGTCGAAAATCAAAAACGTCATTTCAAAAATCCAACAAATATTATTCTCTAGCATTTAATTCAGAACTCATTTATAGTTGGGAGAGTGGACAAGAGTAGGGAAAAGCTTGAAAACTCGTTCAGTAGCATAGACGCGCTCATCGGATTTCCTGGCTGTCTATTCGCTTAGATTGTGGGTTGTGATCGCAGATTGAATACTCAGTAACGTGTACCAATGAGCAGCTGTCGTACACCATATTAAAACCGCATTCGCTCAATTTCATTAAGGCTAATTTTGCTACCTCGCCGGTCATAAAGTGCTGTGGTTCGTACATCTTCATGTCCGGCCAGCTCCTGCGCCGTATCACGGCTACCACCATTCTCTAAGTAGTTGGTAATACCGGTGCCGCGAAAGGTGTGGTTGCAGATATCCGTTGCAATGTCAGCATCCTGCGCCCGTCGCTTGACCATCGCCCAAGCGACCCGGCGATCGAGCCGGTGCTCGCTGAGAACCCTGGCTTTGCCCCGCTGCTGCGAGCGAAAGAGCGGCGTACCTTTCTCCCAAACGATGCCTTCCTGCTGCTGAGCCGCTGTAACATAGGCGTGCAGATACTCATCGGCCAGATGATGCAGCGGCGCTTCTAAATACTTGCCACCCTTTTCATGCAACCGCACCCAGTGGCGCGACCCTTTCATAAAATAGTCTTCGATGTTCATAGCAACCACCGCGCCGATACGGGCAAAGGTGAAGGTCATCAAAGAAATGACAGCGCGATCGCGCAGGCCGGTGATATGGCTGCAATCAAAACTATTCAGTAGCTGGCGCATTTCTTCAGCCCCCAATACCGGCGTTTTGCCAATTTTGATCCGATACTTGGGGCCACGCACGTTCTCAGCGGGATTGTTACCTAGCACGCGCTGCTGCTTCAGCCAGGCAAACAGCTGACGAATGGCAGCCAGATGCTGCAGAACCGTTTGCGGCGAGGACGGATGTTGTTCAACGTAGGCTGCAACCGCCATATAGTTGATGTCTTCTAGCCGCCGTGCCCCCTGTTGTTCGCACCAGTCCAAAAATTGTCTTATCGCTCGGCCATAGGCTTTTCTCGTATTCGGGTTGCGGATCTGACCAATAAAATACTCGACAAAACTGACCAAACTGTTGTTTCTCTCGGCCCGCATGGCCGTGTTTTGATCCCATCTGCTTTGCGTCAGTCCCTGCATCTGACAGAAGGGGAACGGTTCGTTCTCAGCGTTGAAGATAACGATACGTTGAGTCTGCACAGGATACGCGATCGCATCTCTGCGGCTGAGGGTCTATTTAAAGACTTTGCACCTGAAGATGGCCAAGTTTCTGATCAACTCATCGTGGAACGCCGCCAGGATGCTACTGCCGAATGAAAGCCGGGGCCGTTCTCGATGCTTCTGCGCTACTTGCCTGGATGTTTAATGAACCGGACAAAAAAGCCGTTTCAGCAGCCTTGGAAAAAGGCTGTCTGATCAATGCCGTCAACTGGTGTGAAGTCATTCAAAAAGCTAATCAACGTGACATTGCAACGCCGCTGCTTTACGAAAAGCTGCGCCATATGCAGATATTGGATGTCGCGTTGAGCATCATAGAACTTACAGAACCTCTGGCTACCGCCATGACTGGGCTGTCTCCCCTCACGAAACCCTATGGTCTTTCCCTGGGAGACCGAGCCTGTCTTGCCCTTGGGCAGCGTAAGGGCATTGCGGTACTTACCACCGATATCATTTGGAAAAAACTAGATGTTGGGGTGGATATTCAGCTCATCTGATAGGGTTTACCCACCAGCTTATTCGAACTGTAATTGTATGTGTGTGTTGCCGGGGCCTCTAATGTTAGCTTCCCCCTTCTCAAAGGAACGAACTGTAAGGCAAAAACACCGACTAGACTAACCGCATCTATAACCAAAGCGCTGTACCTGACCTATGATTGATGTGATCCCCACTCTTCACAAGACTTATCCAATGGCCTCTGTATCAGAGCATTCTCAAATGACCTTTGCGTTTTGGATCACTGTACAATATGGCAGACAATAACCATACTCCTCAAGTCGTTGTCTGCTATGCCCATCAGGACAATGATAGTCTTAATCGTGATCAACGCTGGTTAGACCGACTGCTAGAACACCTCGGGCCACTAGAAGTACAACAGGATCTATCCATCTGGTCTGATCAAGAAATTGAAGCAGGCAGCAATTGGCAGCAGGATATTCAAGCCACGCTGAAGACGGTGAAGGCGGCGGTGTTGTTGGTTAGTCCATCCTTTCTAAACTCTTCCTATATCCGTAATAGCGAGTTGCCGGTCTTACTCCAACGAGCCAAAGAGCAAGATGTCTTAATCTTGCCTTTGATTCTTCGCACCTGTCTCCTTGATAAGGTCATGTTCAAGTTTCCTGACCCACAACTTGGACCTGAGACATTGTCGCTGGCCAGCCTACAAGGTGTGAATACAGTGAATGAGCCATTAAACGGGTTGTCGAAGCCTGAGCAAGATAAGGTGTTGGTCTCTGTAGCTCAGCGATTATTAAAGCTAGTTTCCAAAAAATCGATGGAAAAAGTAAGGATGCAGGCCGAAGGGTCTGCCCATCTTGAATTGGAGGAATTAGACAGAATCATCTGGGACACGTTTCAAATAGATGGCACAAATGTTGATGCACCCATATTAGTTCGAATCCCAGCGGGAAAATATTTGTTTGGAAGTGAGGAAGAAGAAACACGGTCCCAAGTCATTAATGAGTTTGCAATAGGACAGTTCCCTGTAACCTTCTGCCAATATGACCTTTTCTGTGAATTGTCAGGGCATGAGAAACCAAACGACATGGGATGGGGACGCGATAATAGACCTGTTATAAACGTTAGCTTTTTTGATGCAATGAACTATATAAAGTGGCTGTGCAAGCAAACTGGCAAGGAATATCGCTTACCAACAGTAGTTGAGTGGGAGTATGCAGCACGGTCGGGAACCAATTCTGTGTATTGGTGGGGCAACGAGATCACGCGAAATGGTAAATCCATGGCAAACTGCAATGGCTGCGGAGAGCCATGGGGAAAAGCAAGAAGAACATCGCCTGTAGATGACTTTCCACCAAATGATTGGATGCTTTACGACATGGCAGGAAACGTCTGGGAATGGACACAGACTATACACACAAATAGTTACAAAAGAGATGATATAGCTGAAAGCGAAGTTCATCTTGATAAATTATCTCGAGTAATAATAAAGGGAGGCTCTTGGTATGATCAGCCTGAGTGGCTTCATTGGTCAACAAGGGTACCTTTCTGGGCATGCGACAACAGTAATTCCATTGGCTTTCGTGTTGCTCAATCGTTGCCAAGACTTGCATAGCTCCCATACGCTACTTTTTCAAGATTTCAAAAATTTAGGAAAGAGGATAGGTTTTTCTAAATGCTGAAAAAAATTGCTGATGACTTAGAGCGTTTTGATGCAAGTATTGATGTAATTAACCGTGTTCAGGCAAAAATAGCGATTGAAGCTGCGCTGCGCGCTGCGCGCGTCCTACTAGGGGCTATGACTGTCGAAGTGTTCTATATGTCTGCAAGACAGGTAGATGAGATCAGAGGCAGCACACAATATCCGAGAATGATCCCGTACTTTCTTCGTTTTGCCGAGAATCTCGACCA
>JAAHIA010000394.1 GCA_010671975.1 Leptolyngbya sp. SIO4C1
ACCACACACCACAAGAGTGGCTAACGATCTTGTCACGGCTGTAGTCCAGCTAGATCCGGCTGAGACGCCAGCAACTCGACCATAGATTACTTGGCGAGGCATGGCTTCAATCGGTGTGGGCACCTTGTCGCGGGGTGTGGCCAGTCCTGCGGTTTCTAGCAGCGTTTGCCACTGCTCCAGCGTAGGAGCAGCTGACTCAGTGGCCGCATACTGGGCCAGGCTAGCGACATAGACTGGGCCGCTGCTGTGCAGCCGGATGAGCGTAGAGCGGCCGTTAATAGGCGGGTCGAGAGTCTCAACTGGGATAGGTTGATTGAGCAGTAGATGGCTTTGCCCTGGTGCGAGGGTGAGCGTTGGTGGAAAGATGGCCTGTCGTCGCCCCTGAAGTAGATCGCCCATAGCGCGGCTGCCAGGTCCGGCGAAGATTGGCGCGAGCGGACTGAAGGAGACAGCTGCCGGTAGCTCAATGAAAGGGGCATCCGGCTGGCTCAGGTAGCTGGCACCGGCTAGAACCTCTAGCGCTACCGGCGTCGAACTGGGATTGTGAACTAAGATGCTCAGGTACATTGACCTTAGATCATCAGGATCTTCGGCCCTATAGACATGGTGTGCAAAAATATCAAACCGCTGACTGAAAGCAAAGTCGAGATGCGCCTCGGGAACCGCCTTGCCTGCTGATGGAAAAGTCGAGAGTAAGATACCGGGTGTGCCAATCAGCTCAGGGCTGTTGCTGTTAAAGACGGGTACCTGATCCAGTGCACCCGGGAGCGATCGCACCGTTTGCGGTCGAACGACTATTTCAGGTTCGGCAGGTGTAGCCGAGGGGGCCGTCTGCGCTAGCAGATGAGCCTGAGTGAAGTGCAGTGCCAGTAGATAGGACAGCATGTCTAATGTTTTTTACTACAGCAGGGTGTTGAGCTGTTGAACCAGACGCACAAAGTCAAACTCAATGACGGCTTGGTTGTGCGGGTTGAGCGCTGGAATATGGACAAATAGCGCCTGAGTGCTAGGGCACTGAGACTTTAAGTAAGCCAGCACATGGTAATAGAGATGATTGCATACAAAGCTGCCAGCGTTTTCGCTGACCTGAGTACAGACTGATGCCTGAGCCAGCGAATCAACGTCTAGGCATGTCTCTAGCCGCTGATCTCCCTGCTGGCCGCCGCGCTCTAAGCTCAGGTGGGGACGCTTTTCTGCCATACCGCAGCACAGGATAAGCTTAGGCCGATGCTGCCAAATTTGGGTAATAACCTGAGTTGGTGCCAGGTCAAAATTTACCTGCAGGTTTGGCAGCCAAACGACGTTAGCCGGTAGCGATCGCTTTTGCTGCAGCTGCGCAATCAGAACCTGGCTAGAATTTTCCAGCTGATGAGCTCGCCAGGTTTGAAAAGACGTAATTAAAATAGGCGAGCTATTCATCGTTGGGCAAATGCGATTACGATGAGATGGGCAGAGCCATAGGAGGGTAAAGGCGCTATGACAACCATTGCCGTCGTCGATTATGACATGGGCAATCTGCATTCAGCCTGCAAAGGTCTGCAGACAGCTGGAGCAACCACTATTGTGACAGACCAGGCCAATGATTTGATGCAGGCAGATGGTGTTGTGCTGCCAGGGGTTGGTGCCTTCGACCCGGCAATGCATCATTTGCGATCGCGCGACTTGGTTCAGCCGATTCGCGAGGTTGCGGCCAGTGGCAAGCCGTTTCTAGGCATTTGTGTCGGACTGCAGGTTTTGTTTGAGGCTTCTGAAGAAGGCAGCGAACCTGGGCTAGGCATTTTTCAAGGAAGCATCAAGCGATTTTTACCAGAGCCGGGAATTACTATTCCCCATATGGGTTGGAATCAGCTCGCTCTGCATCAGCCTGATTTGCCCATATGGCAGGGGCTACCGCCTCAAGCCTGGGTTTATTTTGTGCATTCCTACTATGCGGTGCCGGCTCAGCCAGAGGTCGTCGCAGCGACGGTCACGCACGGAACGCAGCCAGTGACAGCAGCCGTTGCGCGGGATAATTTGATGGCAGTTCAGTTTCATCCTGAAAAATCATCAGCGGCAGGGCTGCAGCTGCTAGCTAACTTTGTAGAGGTGGTGCGTCAGGGTCAACTAGTAACCAGCCGCTGATGAAGCCGCACTATCAGATTCCGATCGCAGACTGCGGCGAGCCGCTGCTGCCGATTCCACTCGAGGCATTTACTGTGGTGCAACCGCATCCCTATCAGAGCCTCGGTGCACCGTACGGCGAGCGCTCGCCCTACTATCTGCGGCAGAGCGTGCTAGCTCGTTTGCTAGCGGCACAGCAAACTTTACAGACGGTTCGACCCGGCTGGCAAATTCAAATTTTTGATGCCTATCGGCCGCTGGCAGTACAGCAGTTCATGGTGGATTACACCTATCAGCAGCTGCTTACGGCTGAAGGATACGATCCGGCGCAGCTATCGTCGACTGTTCAGCAGCGGCTGCTGGCGCGGGTCTACCAGTTTTGGGCACCGCCTAGCGACAATCCTCAAATGCCGCCACCGCACAGCACGGGCGCTGCTGTGGATGTCACTTTGACGGATGCAACACAGCAGCCAGTGCCGATGGGCTCAGACATCGACGAGCTGTCTGAGCGCTCTTATCCCAACTACTTTGCCACCCGTCCTGACGCTGGTCACTATCATGCCAATCGCACGCTGCTAGCTGAGATTATGGGCCAAGCAGGGTTTTGCCAGCATCCGAACGAATGGTGGCACTTTTCCTATGGCGATCAGCTGTGGGCCTGGCTGCGTCAGCCGTCAGCTGCAGTCACTGCGCGCTACGGGGCGGCGGCTAAGCGATGATATTCAGTAAAGTCTTTTTGCAGCTTGAGGCAGTTTTTCGTGCCGTTTACTCGCAGCTGATACTCGACTCGGTCCATAATTCGGTGCAAAATCAGCCAGCCATAGCCGCCTTCTTGATAGTCTGCTGGGCGCGGTGCGGTGTAGTCTCCTAAGTCAAAGCCCTGACCCTGATCCCAGATTTCTAGCGATAGACTGTGCTGCTCTAGCTCTATGCGAATCACAACCGGCAGCTCGGGCTTGGCGCGATGGGCATGACGGACGATGTTAGAGTAAACCTCAACCACGACCAGACGCAGCCGCTGCTCTGCCTGCAGCCAGTCGATATCGTTATCAAGTTCTAATTTGAGCGACTCTAGCAGCCAATGCTCGACGACTGATAGAAACTTGAGATCACTGGGGACCGTTAGTTCGGTTTGCATCATGCTTAGATCACCTCCAGTAGCAGTAGGGTTTGGTCATCTTCTTGGGCTTCGTCTGGGGGTTGAATGGCGGCTAATAGACTGTCTAGGCTGAGCGCAGATGGCTGCTGCTGAATCAGCTGCCAAAGCCCTTCTTGCTTCAGCATGGCTTTGCGATCGCTCTGGGCAGACACACTCACAGTTGCTTCTGTGATGCCATCGCTAGTTAAAAGAACCACATCGCCGGAATGCAGCGTGAGCTCCCCAGCCGCTGCCCGCCAGTCAGCAAGAATGCCCAGCGGCACGCCGCGCGTACTCAGATAGGTAGGCTGAATCTGACTGGCTGGCTGAGCCGCTACGCGATGCGGCCAAACTAGCGGATAGACATGGCCGGCATTGGCGTAGACAATTTGCTGCTGGCTAGGCCGATATCGAACTAGCGCCATAGTGATAAAGCAGTTGTTGCTGATTAGGTCATCGGCTAGGCTGCGGTTGAGATTGCGCATAACCACCTCTGGTAGGGGGGAGGTTTCTTGAGACAGCTCTCGCCTGAGAACAGAAATCGCGCTAGCCATAAACAGGGCGGCGGGGACACCTTTGCCTGAGACATCGCCCACGGCAAGCCAAATATCGCCTTGAGGATGAACAAAGACTTCGTAGAAGTCACCGCCAACCTGCCGAGCCGGCAGACATCGGGCTTGGATCTGAACGCCAGGCAGCGGCGGCCAGCTCTGATGTAGCAAGTTGCTTTGAATCTGTCTAGCCACTTCTAGCTCAGCCTGCATTTGCTCAGTCTGGTGCTGAATTTTAAGATGCAGTTTGGCCTGCGCAATAGCGAGAGCAACCTGTTCGGCGACGCTGTCCAGCAGGTTGAGCATGCTCTGTGACCAGGGGCTGCTGCCCAGCTGGTAGAGGTAAATAATCGCCAGCGTTTTGCCCTGATAGATGAAAGGTACGCTCAGCCGCGCGACCGGCTGTGTCTCATAGCTGAGCATGTCGAGCGCCAGGCGATCGCTCAGCTGAGCAGCCGGCATCGCTGTTAGCAGCGATGCGTCAGGCGTCATAGAGCTGTCGGCAGCGAAGTAGGTAAAGCGCTGATTGCCGCTGGGCGGCTCGGCGCGATCGCTGCTAAGCATCTCAGCGGGGTAAAGCACGGCACAGCTAGCGCCAAATGTTTCACCCATCGCTTCGACAATCGTTTGCAGCATGCTCGTGTAGTCTAGCGAGCTGCGAATGACCGTCATAATTCGATTGAACAGCGACTCACGCTGCAGCGCCTGAGTCAGCACGTAGGTTCGCTGCTTGAGCACTCGATAGGTCTCAGCTGCCTGCTGAATAACGGCTTTAAGCTGCTCAGGCTGCCAAGGTTTGGTGATGTATTTGAAGACCTTGCCCTCATTGATC
>JAAHIA010000395.1 GCA_010671975.1 Leptolyngbya sp. SIO4C1
TGATCTGCCGAATGTAGTAGAGCGCGTCTGCTTCTGGTAGCGGCCGCTGCGGAAACACTATCTCAGACAGCGGCTGACCGGGGATATAGTCCATCACCAGGCAGGGCAGCCCGTTCTCAATAAAAAAGTCGGTGACGTTGACGATGTTGGGATGCTTGCACTGGGCCAGGCGGCGCGCCTCTTCTTGAAACTGCTGCTGCTGCGCCTGCAGGTCAGTCGTCTGCGAGGCGGCCTCATCCAGCGTTTTGATCACCACAATCTGATTCAGCGGCATGCGAGCGGCGCGATAGGTTACCCCAAAGCCGCCGCGACCCAGCGCTGCTTCAATCTCATACTTGCCCCCTTGCAGGGCTTTGCCCACTAAGTTTGCCATATGTGCGCGTGCAGAACCTAGCCTATCTTTAGCATACAAACCTCGCCTACAGCGCGCGCTACCAGCAGCCTCTGCAACCGTCCTAGCACTAGCCGCCGGCTTCGATGGCTTCATTCAGGTTCCAGGCAGCGCTGATTAGCGCAATATGAGTAAACGCCTGGGGAAAATTGCCCAATGCCGCGCCGTTGGTGCCTGTTTCTTCGGCGTAGAGCCCTAGATGGTTGGCATAGCTCAGCATCTCTTCAAAGATCAGCCGGGCTTCGTCAAGTTTTTCGGGGCAGGTCTGCCCGGCCCGCGTCAGCGCCTCTACTAGCCAGAACGTACAGAGATTGAAGGTGCCTTCGCTGCCTTCGAGGCCATCGTCTGAGCGCTTGGGGTTATAGCGATAGACCAGGCTGTTGGCGGTCAGTCCGCCCTCTCTGGGGGGTTTCCGCACAGCTTCTAGCGTTTTTAGCAGTCTCGGATCGGTCGGGGCCATGAAGAACACCAGCGGCATAATCAGACAGCCAGCGTCAAGATGATCGCTGCCGTAGGCTTGCACAAAGGCCTGCCGTTCGTCATCCCAGCCTTTATCGAGAATCTCCTGGTAGATGCGATCGCGCTCTTTGATCCAGCGATCGCGGTTGGCTGGGAATGAGCGCTTTTCCGCTAGCCGCAGACCCCGATCGAGCGCCACCCAGCACATCAGCCGCGAATAGACATGGTGCTGCTGCTCGCCGCGCGACTCCCAGACACCCTCATCGGTCTGCTGCCAGTTATCGCAAACCCATTCCAGCAGCTGATAGAGATAGCGCCAAAAGTCGTAGGAAATCTGAGCCCCGTGCTTGTTATAGAGATAGACCGAATCCATCAGCTCGCCGTAGATATCCAGCTGCAGCTGATCAAAGGCGCTGTTGCCGATCCGCACCGGCTGAGAGCCCTTGTAGCCTTCCAAGTGATCTAGAGTGTGCTCGGTCAAATCTTTGCGACCGTCGATGCCGTACATCACCTGCATCGGTTCTCCCTCGTCCAGATCGTGGCAGCGGGCCTCAATCCAGTGCATGAAGTCCTGCGCCTCCTGGGTAAAGCCCACCCGCAGCAGCGCGTAGATAGTAAACGCCGCGTCTCGCAGCCAGGTGTAGCGATAGTCCCAGTTGCGCTCGCCGCCAATATTTTCTGGCAGACCGCAGGTGGGGGCCGCTATAATGGCGCCCGTTGGCTCGTAGGTCAGCAGCTTCAGCGCTAGGGCCGAGCGCTCGACCATGCCGCGCCAGCGACCGCGATAGACGCACTGCGAGAGCCACTTGCGCCAGTAGTTGACCGTTTGCTCAAATAGGCAAAATGCCTGATCGTAGGACAGCGGCGGATTACAGTCGCCCGGGCAGTCAACGCTGCGCAGAATAAAGACGGCGGTTTCGCCTTCTTTTAGCGTAAAGTTAGCCGTCACGCCGCGCTCAGTCTTGTCCAGCGGCACATCGGTCACCAGCGCCAGCATCATCGCCTCGCTGGAGAAAATCGCCCCTTCTGAGACCAACTCTGTCTGATGGGTATCGCGCGCGTAGTTAAACGCCGGATAGCACTCCAGTCGAAAATCCATGTGGCAGCGCAGCGCCTTCACCTGCCGAATAATCCACTGCTGCGGCTCGCTGGTGCCGACTGGCATAAAGTCAACCACTTCCCCTACGCCCGAATCGGAGAGAAAGCGCGTGACTAAAACATTCGTCTCAGGCCAGTAAAACTGCTTGTGAATCACATCGTCGCCGTCGACGGTGGCAGCAATTTTAAAGTAGCCGCCTTTCTCGTCATCAAGCACGGCAGCAAAGATGCTGGGCGAATCGTGACGCGGAAAGCACAGCCAGTCGATTGAGCCGTCTCCCCCGATCAGCGCCGTGGTGCGCATGTTGCCAATGATGCCGTAGTTGCTGATGGGTTGATAGCCCACGCTGTCTTAAACCGCCCGAAACGCAGCTCATAGCATAGCGGATTGCGCTCCGGGCCACTCTCTTACCTATGGCAGATTTTTGTTAAGAACTATTGCAGATGCAGCATCGCCATCAGCTCTAGCACGACGCCGTTGGTCCAGCCAAAGCCAATCTCATTTGAGCTGTAGCCAAATAAAATCTCATCAGAGACATTGGCCGAACAGCGTTGAACATCGTACTTTTCGACCAGCATGCCGCTGTTTTCAAACTCTTTGATCACCATCTGCAAGAAATTTTGAGAGATCCGATCGGCGTCGGCGTGATAGCCGTAGCGCCGCAGCCCTTCTACGGCAAATAGCTGCAGCGGTGCCCAGCCAAATGGCGCATCCCACTGATTGCCAGAGATGTGCGTGCTGGTTAACAGTCCGCCAGGGGCCTCAAACCGAGGCAGGTTGTCGACTACGCGCCGCGCCTGAGCGGTCGAGGCCAGCCCGGCCCAGAGGGGCATAAAGGTAGTGGCAAACTCATAGGGGCGGCGCTTGCCAATGCGGAAGTTGTAGTCAAAATATTGGCCGGCAGCCTCATCCCAGAGATAGTCGTTGATTCGCCGCCGCCGCTCTTCGGCGTGGCGCAGCCAGTAGGCAATGCCGTGATAGTGACCGATAATCTCGCTGATCTGAGCAATGTCTTGCTCCATCTGGTATAGCAGCACGTTGAGACACACCGGCGCGTAGTGAACAATGTCGGCACTAAACGGCCCAAAGCGATCAGTAATGTCGAAGCCAGACTCTCGCATCGAGCGATCGCCCTGATAGAACAGCTCGGTCAGGCGATCTTGCTCAGCGTCGTAGTAGAGCGCTGGGTCGTAGTCAGAGATAGGAAACTGTTTGTAGTATTCTCTCACCCGGTCATAGTGCGTGCGGCCCTGCTCGTCGCGCTCAGAGCAAACCACTTCAGGAGCCGGCCCCTGGCCCAGGGCGCAGTAGTGCGACAGCCCGGTCGCCTGATTTAGATGCGGCGGCACCGTCCAGTAGAAATAGTAGTTTTGAATCGTGGGCAGCAGCGATCGCAGCCAGGCATCGTCTTTGAGATGCTCGTAAAGCTTCAGCACCATGCGCGTCAAAATTGGCGGCTGTGAGCGGTTGAGCATATAGGTGCGATTGGCGTTGAGCACCGTGCCATAGTGATCGATTTCGTAGATCAGCTGATCGACCATGCTCTTGGCCAGGTCAATCTCACCGTCGCGCAGCAGCCCCAGCAGAATAAAGTAGCTGTCCCAGCCGTACATCTCATTGAAGCGCCCCCCCGGTACCACGTAGTCATGCGGCAGATACAGCAGCCCGTGCTCTTCGATTTGATCCACTTCATCCGGCAGCACCCGCAGCTCAATCTGCGCCAGCTCTGCTTCAGAAAGCACCGTCTGCAGCGTCGCTTTGACGGCTTGAATGTCTTCTCTAGGTGAGATATACACCGGCCAGGGCGTTCCTGGCAGATGATCCACTTTGTCATCTTTCGCGGCTTCAACCACATGGGCCAAAGATCGAGAAAGGGTTCCCCAGGTTTGCTTGATATACTGTCTAACGGCTTGCACCTGAGAGGCCGATAGGATCTGAGCAGGCTTTACAGGAGTGAAGGTCACGGTGCTATCCTCTGGTCTGGGCTGCGAAAGAAAAAGGGACGCTCAGCCATCAAATGCCGTATCGACAGCTTTCACATTGAGCAAAAGCTGCGCGATAGCCAATTTAAGCTGGCTAATTCTGACTAATTAATCGGGGCAAGATGCTTTAGGCTCATTATTGACGCAGTCAATGTCTGCCTCACAGGACAGCGCACTGAACTTTGAGATTTAAACTTAATTTGATAAAAACTCTGCGAACTCAAGACCCGGCAGCCAAACGGAGCAGCCATAGCAAATGGCTCAGCCAAGATTGCGATCTTGGCAAAATCTTGGCAAAGGCGATACCTACAGCTGGTAAGTGCTTAACTATCAAGCTTGGCCTGGGGCTGTCGTGTGGCCGCAACAGCGACGCTGCAACGCACGCACTACAGCAGGTGCACCAGCAGGGCAACACCCTCACCGCAGGCTTCTTAGATAAGCGTCAAATTATTAAATAAATATTAAAGCCGATAGAGCCATCATAGCGACTGATGGCCCCTAGCACAAGACAGAGTCAGATTTGGTCAGACTCGTCACATTTTTCCATTTCGCCCGCTAGGCGTTGCTTTTTTCTGCCACCAGCAGCGCCACTGGGAAATAGCTAAAAATCTGACCGACTGACATTACGTTGCTGGCAGCCAGCGTTTGGCCGCTAATGCCGTCATGCCAGGTCA
>JAAHIA010000396.1 GCA_010671975.1 Leptolyngbya sp. SIO4C1
TCATGGGTTCGGCCTCTATGTCAGACTCTACGTCAGACGTAGAGGCCGAACCCATGCCGGCCGAAACCTCAGAAGAAATAGACGACGAAGCAATGGACAGCGAAGCAGTAGACGCTGACTCAGACTCAAACCCTATGGAAACAGAGTCTGAGACAACGGAAACAGAGACGCTAGACACGAACCCGCGAGCGCTCTGGTAGCGGCGGCTCAGCTAGCCTCAATCTGCCTAACTGCTGTCAAAGCCGAATAGCTGACCCCGGCAGTGCCTTCGCCGGGGTGAGTGCAGTCACCCACTAGCCACAGGTGCGGCACTGGCGTACGGTTGGCAAACCCAAACGGGCCAAAGGTTGAAAGTCTCTGTCCAATGCCGCCAACCGTGCCCTGATAGCGAGCGGTGTAATGCTCAAAGGTTCGGGGGGTAGCAGCTTCAACCTGCAAGAGATGCGCGGGCCTTAGATCAAAGTAGCGACCCAAGCGGGCAATTGCCTGTTCGGTATACTGCTGCTTCAGCTGTTCATAGTCAGCAGTGCGCTGCCATGCGCTGACCTCGGTAAAGGTAGACGCGATCACGGTTGCCTTACCTGTAGGAGCGCGGCCATCACCGGGACGGCTAACCGAAACAAACAGCGAGTTATTCTCACCGATGGGGCCGTCATAGTCATATAAAAACTGCAAATGCGGCGGACAGCTGGTAGGCACTGCCGCCTGCTCTACGCCCAGATACACCACAAACGCGCCAGAAGCTGGCGGTAGCTTATTAATGCGCTGGCGGTAGCCCACCGGCGCCTGAGTGCCCAGCAGCTCAACTAGATTTTGCACGGTGACGTTGGCAACCACATGGTCGGCAGGCTCCAGCCAGCTTTCACCTCGCTTTTCGTCGGTGATGCGCACGAAGCGCGGCCGCCCCTGCTCTAGCAAAATCTGCTCAGCCCTGTGTCGCATGTACAGCTCACCTCCGTCGCGGCGGAGCGCCTCAGCCAGCCGATCGCTCAGCGCTTGCATACTGCCGTGTAGGTGATAGAGCCCCTGCGGTGACTGAGAGACGCCCAGCGCTGTTGCTGCGTAGAGTAGGGCTGTCTGATCGGCATCCACCTGCGAATAAAGCTTCAGCTGTAGGTCTAAAAAAGTCTTTAGCCGGCGATCGCACCTGAGCCCATAGCTCTTCAGCAGCTGAGCTACTGTTGAAAACATGTAGGGCACCGTCAGCAGCGTATCTGGCCGCAGCGCCGCTATCAGCTGCCACATATCCCAACCGCTGCGCGGCGGCAGAACCGGATCGCGCGACTGAAATCGCCAGCTGTATTCAAACAGCGAGGCCAGCCGCTGCCAGAAGGGTTCGCTACCGGGAAACTGGCGCTGTCGCTCAGCTTGCCACCGCTGCGGATCGCGCCAAACGTTGATAGGCACTGTCTCATTCGGCAGGAACACGGCACAGGCCGGATCGCAGATAGACGCCTCCGGCAGCGGTATCTCTAATTCTTCAAAAATTTGCTGGTGAATGCCGCCCGGCTCTAGCCCTGCGACCTGCGTAGCCCCCACATCAAACGTAAAGCCACCGCGCTTAAAAGTAGAGGCACAGCCGCCAGGCACAATCGCCTGATCGAAAACTTTGACGGCATAGCCGCGCTTCGCCAGTAGCGCTGCTGCCGTTAGTCCACCAATCCCTGCGCCAATAACAACAACTTTAGGCGTCCGGCTTGAGCGGCGGCTTGACTGAAGCATAGATCGGGTTACATTTCTTTACGCTACTTCTCAGTATAAGACGAGCTCTTTCAAAGGACAGAGGCTGATGTCGTTCTCCTGTGCGATGTAATCGCTACAGCGGCTTGATTTACTAAGAGCGTCAGTTAAGAGGATTTTTTAATGGCAGACTCTCAGAGCAATCGGCCTCAGGAAGCAGACCAAATTGCCCGCGCTGCGGCTGAAGGGGAAGCCGATAAGGCGGCTACTAACTTTGACAAAGAGTATGAGATGGCTCAGCAGGAGAAGGGCGGCTCAGGCGATCAGCCGTCTTTAGCCTCGACTGCCAATATGGGATCTGAGCCAGACATGGCGTCGGAGACTTCTTCTAGCAGTTCGAAAGCAGCCGGTAGCTCACAGCAGGCTGGCAACCCAGACAACTATAAAGAAATGGCCGATTCGGTTGATAGCTAACTTGCGATCGCAGGTCTGGATGTCTGCTGCTATAGACACTAGCCATTGCTATTTCATTGAGCGCCTGTCTACGCCGTGGATCGGGCGCTACTATGATTAGATAAAATTTTGTCAGCCGTTTCTACCAAGCTCATGATTGATGCGCAAGTTTCTATGCCTGAATATCTGCTTCAGCAGCTCAACTGGCGCTATGCCACCAAGCAATTTGATCCTGACCAGCAGATCTCCGAGGCTCTTTGGACACGGTTAGAGCACAGCTTGGTCCTATCGCCCTCTTCTTTTGGCCTACAGCCCTGGAAATTTTTTGTAGTGCGCGATCCGCAGCTGCGGCAGCAGTTTCAGCAGTATGCCTGGGATCAGTCGCAGGTTGTTGAGGCTTCCCACCTGGTTGTGTTTGCCTACAAGCGAGGCATTAACGCTAGCGACGTCGATCGCTATATTCAGCGAGTTGCGTCAGTGCGTCAAACGCCAATCGAAGACCTGCAGGGCTTTTCAGACATGATTAAGGGATATATTGATCGGGTTTCTGATATTGACGCTTGGTCAGCCCGGCAAACCTACATTGCCCTAGGCATGTTCTTGAGCGCTGCTGCCATGCTGGGCATTGACGCCTGCCCGATGGAAGGCTTTGACCCTGACAAGGTGGATCAGGCCCTTGGACTGCCTGAGCAAGGCTATGCTTCTGTAGCGCTCTGCGCAGCGGGATATCGCTCGGAGGAGGATAAATATGCAGACCTAGCCAAGGTTCGCTTTCCGGCAGAGCAGGTGATTGAGTATGTTGGCTGAACCGCTGGGCTCTGAGGCGGCTTATTAGCTATGCTAAGATAGGTAAAGTTAGTTTTGAGTTAAATTTTCGGTAGAGTCATCTTGTTTGAATTCCAGTTCGATTTCGATTACAGGTATATCTCCGCTTAACTCGCTACATTGTTCTTGACTTAGGAGATATTCCGAATGTCTGTTTATGTTGGCAATTTGTCTTATGACATTACTCGCGAGGATCTAGAGCGAGTGTTCAATGATTACGGCAGCGTCAATCGCGTCAGCCTGCCGACCGATCGTGAAACCGGCCGCCCACGCGGATTCGCGTTTGTTGACATGGGTGCTGAAGCAGAAGAGCAAGCCGTCATTGAAGCGCTCGATGGTGCCGAGTGGATGGGACGTGAAATGCGCCTCAACAAGGCTAGACCTCGCGGCAGCCGCAATGGCTCAAGAAGCACCAACGGCAACTATCGCCGGACTTCTTTCTAGAGACTTGGCTGGTTGGCTGCTGAACTTGTAAAGCTCAGCAGCGTTTAACCAGTCGCCTCAGACTAATTGGCAGAGAGACCTGAATTGTTCTCTCTGCTTTTTGTTACTTAAGCTGCTCAGCGCTTAACCTGAGCGGGCTGCAGCGTCAGCAGCGTAATCTCAGGTGGGCAGAAGAGCCGACCGGGGGGATAGGTTCCTAAACCGCGATTGACATATAGCCAGTTGCTACCCACTCGATGCAGCCCCATAGCCCATTCCCAATGCTTGACAATCTTGAAGCACTGATCGCTTAGATAGGGAATATCTTTGCGCCATTCGGCAGGAATATGCCGACGCAGTAAGTCCCACAGCTGTGGTGCGTTACCAATGCCCGGAAAGACAATTTGGCCACCGTGCGTGTGACCTGACAGCTGTAGGTCAACGCGCCAGCACGACAGCACTTCAGCGCTATCAGGATTGTGCGAGAGTACCAGTCGAGGCACGGCTGGATCCAGCTGTTCAAAGATAGGCGCTGGACGAAACGCTGATGACCAGAAATCGGCCAGCCCCACCAACGGAAAAGTCTCGCCGAACGGGTAGGCAATCTGATTCCACAAGACGCGGATATCTACCTGCTCAAGCGCATGGGTAATCGTCTCGGCCGCGCCGCTAACCAGGCGATCGTGGTTACCTAAGACAGCATAGAGACCATATCGGCTTGATAGCTGCTTGAGCTGGCGAGCCAGTGTATAAATCGGGGTTGGATCGCGGGTCACATAGTCGCCTGTGAGGACAATTAAATCGGGACTGAGCGATCGCACCTCGTCAACGGCGCGCGCCAGCAGCTCATCAGTCAGCAGCAGTCCGTCATAATGTAAGTCTGAAAGCTGAACAACCGTTGTGCCAGCTAAGCGAGCTGGCAGATCGGCAATTGGCACCGTCAGTCTCTCAACCGTCAGCGGTCCTGTCACAATCGGCATGGCACAGTGTCAGTAAAATTAGCTCTATTCTGGCTTCTCACTCACGCAGCCGCTACCTATTGACTCGTCATCAGCCTAGCTCACGATTGAATGTGGTAGGACCAGGCCACCAGCATTGAGCCAATACCCATATCAGTAAAGATTTCAAGCAGTAGCGCATGGGGAATGCGGCCATCCAGAATATGGGCAGCTCGCACGCCTTGCGCCAGCGATCGTACGCAGCAGGTTA
>JAAHIA010000397.1 GCA_010671975.1 Leptolyngbya sp. SIO4C1
ATCAGGCTCTATGGCTCGGCCCGCTGTGATCTGGTAACTCAAGACGTGGTTTGCGACTGGGTCGATTTGAGTGAGCAGGGAACAAAAACCCAAACGGTTACCTTCAGTCAGGCAGATGAAATTCATCGGTTTTTCAACCGCGCCCAGCCCGCTGTGCGACTGGCAGTTGATGCTCCTCTGTCTTTGAGCGCTTACGCTGCATTGACCCATCGCTACGCCTGCCTAGCAGCCGTGCTTGAAGAAGCAGTGTCGCCCACTATACGGGTCAATCAGCGTAACACTAAGCTGACTTTCCTAGGGACTAAAGACAGCGACCTGTTTGCGATCGCCTACTTTGCTACCCTGCCCTTCACCGCTGGTCGCACGCTGCAGCGCCATTTGGTGATGCTGACTGCAATGCTGCAGACCTACGATAGCGAGCGGCTGGGAATGCCCTACCGGCGGCGGCTAGATTCTTTTAGCCACTACCTGGCGCAGCTCTGTCAGCGATTCCCCCATCAGCCCGATCTGCCTGAGCCTGCTGAGTCGTTTCTCACGCAGCCGCTGCAGCTCTGCTTGACCAACAGCCGAGGGCAAACGCTAGATCTCTATCGCTCTACCAGCTTTGGTCTACGTCAGCTGAGCGATTTAGACAGCACCAGCAGCCAAAGCTTTGCCCTGCCTGCGGTAGAAGAACTGGGGCCACAGCTCAGCCTAGAGAGACTCATTGAGTTTTTGACGGGTATACAAGACTGGCCTTAACCTCGGCTGAGGCAGCAAGCGCAGCCTACCAAAGGAATGTGGCACAATGAAGGTCATTCAGACTTCCTCAAAATTTCCGTTAACGCCTCCTCTGTGATAGAAGCAGAAGTTCACCAGCGGCTGAGAGCCTTTTTACGCGAGCAGGGCCACACGCAGTGGCCCCACCATTTGACGATGGCCCGACTGGTGGCTCGGGCCTTGCGTATCGGTCGTAGCGCTTTAATTCAGACCGGGAGCGCCTCTGCCTACTGCGGCTATCATCGGCTGAGCTATCTGATGCCGGCCCTAATTTGGCCAGAGCCGGCTATTTTAGTGATCCCTGAATTTTTTCATCAGCGGCTGATGCAGGTCGACATTCCGCATTTGCTGCAAAGCGTACCGACAGTCAAATCTATTCAGGTAGGCGAGCGCTGGCCAGCGGCCGACTTTCGCGGCCTGCTGATGACGTCGCCTGAGGCCTGGCTCAGCAGTCAGCTGCAGCAGCAGCAGCGTTTTCCTGGCCAGGTTCTGACGCTGATTGATGGTGCCGATCAGCTAGAAAGCTGGGCCAGAGAACAGCTGACAAGCAGCCTACGGACAGCGGATTGGGAAGCGCTGGCGCTGGCCTACCCAGGACAGCAGACGGCAATTCGCGATTTGCGCGTGCGGCTGACGCATGCGATCTTTCAGCATCCCGTCAACCCCTATGACTGCTACTTAATCGATCAGCCGGAGCAGGCGCTGCTGCTAGAGCTCTATGCCAGCCTAGCTGAAACCCCTTGGCAGACAGAAGCGATGCCGCCGGCTTGGCAGGCGTTTTGGCAGCTGTTTCAGGCAGCTAACCGGCTGGCTTGGATTCGCGTCGATCGTGAACAGGGCCGCTTTTCGCTGCACTGTGCGCCGGCTGAGGTCGCTACGCGGCTAGCGCCGATTTGGCAGCAGCAGCCGCTGGTTTTGGTTGGGGCCGCCGTCGATGCGAGTTCGCGAGCAGAGGTCTATCGCGAGCGGCTAGGGCTAGGCGATTTAACCTGCGTCCGGTTTGCCCCCGATCGGCGCAGCGATATTATTCAGCTCTATCTGCCTGACCGGCTGCCGCTGCCCAACACAAGCCATTTTCAAACTGCCATATTGCAAGAGATCCGGGCACTGCTGAGCCTGGAGCAAAGCCGGACTCAGCCAACCGTGATCGTTGTGGGCGACGAACCGCTCAAGGCTCAGATTGGGACTGCGCTGGCGGCTGAATTTGGCTCGCGCGTGCAGGTAGAGAAAGCAGGGCTGATGGCCAACGGCATTCTGGTAACCGGCTGGCAGTTCTGGCAAGATCATCAGCTTACCCTGCCGCCACCGGGGCTTTTGGTGATCACAACGCTGCCGCTACCCTCGCTAGAAAATCCTTTAGTCGCGGGTCAAGTGGCTTACTACAAGCGGCTGCGACAGGACTGGTTTCGGCTTTACCTGCTGCCTGAGGCGCTACGCACGCTGCAGCTAGCGATCGCATCGGTGCGGGTTCATCGCGGCCTGGTGGCGCTGCTCGACAACCGCGTCAACCACCGCAGCTACGGCCAGCAAATCTTAGCGACGCTCAGCCCAGCTGCGCGAACCAACTATCTTGATCCTGAGTGGCTATCGACAGCTCTAGATCAGACGCTATGATGGAGTGAGTCACAGCTTGAAACAGCGATCATGGGCGAAGCAAAACGGCGAAAGGAAAAGCTGGGTGAAGACTACGGCAAAGCCGAGCGCATCTTGCCCTGGGTGCCCATTACCAAAAATCAATCAGAGGCTTTCATGCGCTGGACTACGCGCGGAGCCTGGCTTGGCATCGGTTTTATGATTGTGTTCTGGCTGACGCTACGGTTTATTGGCCCTGGCTTCGGCTGGTGGAGTGTAGTAGACTAATCTCTTTCTTTTGATAGAGCGAATAAAGCTGCTCTTCGGCGCAAACTGTGGTTTGATATACCGCTTAGCTAGACAAACGTCAGTAGTCTAGCTAAGTATTCGAGCCGGATATGTGAGCCGGTTGAGCAATCAAAAAATTAAATCATTCCGATTTGATTGCATTCTCACTGTATCTACGGGAAGAATAAGCCGTATTAACACTGTATTACGATAAAAAATATTAAGTAAATCTTAAGAAAAGATCTACAATAGGATCTAATTGCAAGGAGTGCGTGAATGTTTATCCGACTTGCAGAACAACATCGTAAGTTTGTTCAAGACTTGGTTCTAAATCTTAAAGCGCTAGCGATTGTGCTGGAAAATCGCGGCTACCTAGCTTCCTGCTACACCTGCGGTGGGCAGTTAAACAGCGCTTCCTTCATGGTAAGTCTTGGGGATGACCATCTGATTCGCTTTCTGGTATCAGACTACGGCATCACCTGGACAGAGATGCGCGATGACCGCGAGCTGATGAAGCTGGAAGGGGCTGAGGCTATCAGTCAGCTCCAGGAGCTGGCTAATTTGGTGAAATACCAGATTCAGCCGGCGCACTCAGCCGTGCCTCAGCCGTCATAGGCGATCGCATTGGCGGCTGGCGATTAGCTGTCGGGGATTGTCAATTGCCTGGGCTTAATCGCGAGTGAAGCGCGTGATGGCGTTGCATACAGCTGGCAGCGGCATTGGCTATACTACAAGGGCCGCACTACAGGGGCTACACTACGAAGCCTGTCTGGCAAAGCCGTTTGGCTGCGCTGTGGGCGGTTACTGTTTGTCTGGTTAGGAGTTGCCATTGAGCTGGGGCCATCAATATATTGAAACCAATCAGGTAAAGCTGCACTGCGTTACTGAGGGTGAAGGCGAGCTGGTTATCTTACTGCACGGACTGCTGGAGTTTTGGTACTCCTGGCGGTATCAGCTGCCGGCGCTATCAAAGCATTTCAAGGTGGTTGTGCCAGATCTGAGGGGGTACAACGATTCTGATAAGCCCAGCAGCGGCTACGACTTGGATACGCTATCGAAAGATATTCAAGGTCTGATTCAATCGCTTGGCTACAGCCGAGCGCATATCGTAGGCCACGACTGGGGCGGCACTATCGCCTGGCATTTTGCTCAGCGCTATCCCAAGCAGCTGCAGAAGCTCGCGATTTTGAGCGCGCCGCATCCTAGCCTAGTGCGAGAGGCCATTACCAGCAATTGGGTACAGCTCCAGCGCAGCTGGTACCTGTTTTCACTGCAGGTTCCCGGTCTGTCAGAATGGCTGCTGCAGCAGAATTTACAGACTTTTCTAGCCAATCTATTTCAGCGAGAAGCTGTGCGTAAAGGGGCATTCTCTAAATCTGATACAGAAATATATCAGGCAGCTTTGCAGAAGCCAGGCGCTCTGCAGGCCGTGACTCAGCACGCGCGTCAGTGCTTTAATCTGCGCGAATGGTTTTTGCCAAAACGCTCAGCCGATCGGCAGATCGATCAGCCTACTCTAGTGCTGTGGGGAGAAGACGACTCTCTCCTATCGGCGCAGACGCTGGAAACGCTGCCGGCGCTGCTTCAGCATCCCTGCATAAAGTCTGTTCCTTTTTGCGGACATTGGGCGCAGCAAGAAGCGCCACAAACGGTCAATCGTGAGCTTACGCAGTTTTTGAAGGCTTCGGCCTGATGGCGATGGCTGAGCGCGTCAGAGCCGCGATCGCGCGCTTGCCTTGAGCCGCACTCGCCGATCGCAGCGGCAAAGCCAGCCTGGGCGCTAATCCCAGACGGCGGTCTGGAACACGGCCTGAGCGCTGAGCCTGAGATGAGGAAAGGTTGGAGATTCTACCATTTGCTCACCGCGAAACTGCTTGAGCTGATAGGCCCCATCCACCAGCTGATAGATAGAAACAGTGGGCAGCTGCAGGTTATCGACGCAGCGATTGACCCCAACTGCG
>JAAHIA010000398.1 GCA_010671975.1 Leptolyngbya sp. SIO4C1
TACTTGATACGGCTTGACGCAGTGGCGATCAGGCTAATTAACTACGATTAAAGACTTTGTTGTTTTCTACAGACACGAGAAGGCTTGATCGCCCCCAACGACTGGCCGTGGGCATGAGCTTCGGCTCCGCTCCGCTCACTGTAAGCGAGTGGCTTCGGCTCCGCTCACTGTAAGCAAACCTTGAGGGCCGCTAGTTTACCTTAGACAGCTTAATGCGCGGATCGACGAATGATAGCGTCAGGTCGGCCAGCAGGTTGCCCACAATTAGCATGGTGGCGCTGATCATCAGGCTTGCCATAATCAGGTATAAATCTTGCGACTGTACGGCCTGCAGGGTCAGCTTGCCTAGGCCAGGCCAGCTAAAATACACCTCGGTAATAAACGCGCCGGCTAGCAGGCTAGCAAATTCAAACCCCATCAGCGTAATCAGCGGATTGACGGCGTTGCGCAGCGCGTGAACGTAGATTACTCGATTTTCTGGCAGCCCTTTGGCCCGAGCGGTTTGAATGTAGTCCTGACGCAGCACGTCGAGGAGCTGGCCGCGCATAATTCGCTGCAGGCCGGCAAAGCTGGTAATGCTTAGCGCCAGCGTTGGTAAAATCAAGTGCCAGCCAATATCAAGAATTTTGCCCAGCCAGGTGAGATCTTCATGGTTGATGCTGGTGCGCCCGCCCACCGGAAACAGCGGCGCGGTTAGCTGAGCGAAAAATAGCAGCAGCAGGCCGGTGATGATAGTGGGAAAACCCTGACCGATGTAGCTGAGAACGCGCAAAAAGCGATCGGCCCACTGGTTTTGCTTGACGGCGCTGACAATGCCGAGGGGAACGGCGATCGCCCAGGTCAAAATAATCGACGAAATTGACAGCAGCAGCGTATTGGGGATGCGCTCAGCCAGCACTTCAGTTGCCGGTCGGTTGTAGGTAAAGCTAGTGCCAAAGTTTAGCTTGGTGACCACCTGATAGAGCCACTGAAAATACTGCTGCCAGACTGGCTTATCTAGGCCGAACTGCGCCTCTAGCTGCTGAATGGTTTCTGGTGAAATCTGCGGGTTTTGCCGCTGAGCTGCTAAAAAGTCACCGGGCGCTAGCTGAATGATAAAAAAGCTCAGGGCTGAAGCCAGCAGCAGCGTCAGCAAAGCCTGCAGCAGCCGCTTGACGATATACAGCGTGGTGTCGCTGGTAAAAAAATCGCGGACGAAGTCAGCAGCTTTCTTACGCTTTGATAGAGTAGCGGTATCGGGCGCGGTGGTCATAGGCTCAGGGTTTGGGCTCTAGTCTTCTAAGTTTTAGTATGGCGGGTCTAATATTCAACGAGTGTCGTGATGTGCACATCGTCTGGTAAATTTTGCCGTCCGTTTAATCCGGTTAGCTCGATGACAAAGCCAAAGCCCGCCAGCGCGGCTCCCGTGCTTTGAATCAGCTTGGCTGCTGCCGCCGCCGTGCCGCCCGTGGCTAAAAGATCGTCAATTACCAGCACACGGCTGTCGGGCGCAAAGGCATCTTGATGCACCTCCAGCGCGTCTTTGCCATATTCTAAGTCGTACTCAACTGCGTGGACGGCAGCTGGCAGCTTGCCCGATTTACGAATGGGCACAAAGCCGAGCCCCAGCTTGTAGGCCAGGGGCATGCCAAAGATGAAGCCGCGCGACTCGATACCCGCGATATAGTCGGGGGCCAGGTCAGCCGTTTTTTCTGCCAGCAGCTCAACTGTGTGAATCAGCCCGTTGGGCTGATTGAGCAGCGTTGTGATATCGCGAAATAAGATGCCCGGCTTGGGAAAGTCAGGAATTTCTCGAATCAGTGCTTTGAGATCCATGAGCCGCTGTAATGCCTCTGTCGGACGAGACTATTCTAGCCCTATCGGCTGACTTAAACCTTGTCTCTGGGCAGCTTTACCGTCTTGAAGCTATACCGTCTCAAGCTAGCAGCTAGCCTGACATATTTTCAAACCAGCCCTGCCGCCAGAAGTAGATACTCAGAGCAGCCGCGATCGCAATCATCACCGCCCAGCAGATTGGATAGCCCCAGTAGGCATTGAGTTCGGGCATATTCCAAGGGGAGGCTTCAGGGTTAAAGTTCATGCCGTAGACCCCGGCGATAAAGGTGAGCGGAATAAAGATGGACGAAATCACTGTCAGAATTTTCATCACCTCGTTCATGCGATTGCTGACCGACGATAGGTATACATCCATCAGCGTTGAGGTGAGCTCGCGATAGGTTTCCACAATATCGAGCACCTGCACCGTATGGTCGTAGCAGTCTTGAAAATAGACGCCTACCTCGCGGCTAATTAGTTCGCTATCATCGCGAATCAGCGCGCTAATCGCATTGCGCATCGGCCAGATTGAGCGCCGTAGCTTCATCAGATCGCGCCGCACCTGATAGATTTTCTGCACCGTCTGCCGGGTTGGGCGAAACAGCACCTCGTCTTCTAGATCTTCAATGTATTCACCATAGTCTTCTAGCACTGGGAAATAGCCGTCAACAATCGCATCGATCAGCGAATAGGCCAGGTAGTCTGCTCCCTGCGCTCGAATCATGCCCTTGTTCCAGCGAATGCGATGCCGCACTGGGTCAAAGCAGTCAACCTCAGACTCTTCCTGCACGGTGAGCAGATAGCCGCTGCCCAGCACAAAGCTGACCTGCTCGCTGTAAAACCCGAGCCCCTGCTCTATAGGGTTGACCATGCGCGTGATGATTAGCATCTGCTGATCGTAGTACTCAACTTTGGGGCGCTGCGGCACGTTGACCACATCTTCGAGTACCAGCGGATGCAGGCTGTAGACGCGACCTAGCCGCCGCAGAATTGCTTCGCTGCCTAGCCCCTGCACGTCGACCCAAGAAATGGAGTCGCTATCAAGGTACTGAGCCGCTTCTTCTGGCTTTTTTAGCTCTTTGCAAACGGCTTCTTCTAGGCGGTAGTCGATTAGCACTAGCTCTGGTGGAATTGCGTCGTCTTCAATTACCAGCGTGCCTGGAATGCTGCCAATTTCATCGTAGTGATAGTCCCAATGACGGCGTTCGTCTTCATCATGCTCGGCGGTAGGACTATCTATGACATCTGGCCGCAGCTGAGAATCTACTTTGCTCATATTCCTTTGCTCATATACAGTGCGTAGCAAACTTGCGTGGCAAACTATGTGAATGATTAGATTGTTCACCCATCATAATGAGCTGTTCTGAGTCATGTCTGTGGATGAGCTACCTGCTAACTATCGCCCGTCTTCATCGCCGACCTCTGAAGCGAAGCGCCGCTGCACAGTCACGGTGACGCAAGCCGGCTGGCTAGGGGCTAAAGCAGCCGCTGAAGCAGCCGGCTGCCACAGCATTTCTGAGCTGCTTGAAAAGGTAGCCCGAGGCGAACTCTGCGTGGTGCAAAGCGATCAGATGGGGCCGCTGTTCGATCCGCCTAGCGAGGCATCCCCAGAGAGGGCTAGGGTGCGATCTCGTCGACCTAATTTTGCGACCCTGCTGGCCAGCGAACTGCTGCGATCGCTGCGCCGTCTGCCTAAGCTTGCCATCACCGGCGTCAGCGCTGCCCTAATTTTGCTGCCGCTGCTCTACGTGATTGAGCTAACGCTGCCGGATGCGGCCGATCCTATCCTCACGGGCGACATTCCTGAAACCGGCGATGTGATTGCCGGTTTTGACGTCACCGATCATTTTCGCATTCGCCCGGTGCATCCAGTGACCGGCGCGCTGAACGTGCCGCACAATGGCATTGATCTAGCCACGCCGACCGGCACCCCAGTCTATGCCGTCGGTGCAGCCGGCGACAGCGTCATCGTCGACTGCTGGTGGGATATTGACGGCGGCGGCTGGGTCGCCGATCAGACCGCCGCTTCGTTTCCTGACTATGTGTTTCAGTCGCTGCACCTGCTAGAGAATGAGTGCCGTCCGGGCACTTTCAAAACCGGCGATGTGATTGCCCTAACCGGCAACAGCGGCCTCGGCTCTGGTGAACATTACGATTTTCGCGTCAAAGTTAAAGGTACGTATGTGCCGCCAGATAAGCAGTTTGTCGAAGCAGCGCTAACCGGCACGCCGCTACCTGCTAATCCTCGAAATTGGCTAGGATTTTAATCTCAAGTGGCAAATAGCTCAGCGAGCACTCGGATGACCGTCTTTTGCACCAGCGGATGGATGGTGCCTAGCTTCTTTAGGCAGCGTTTTTTATCAATCGTTCTAACCTGGTCGAGCACGATTTGGCCGGCTTTGCCCTCAAACTCACAGGCCACTCGCGTTGGGTAGAGCTTGCTGCCAGTGGTCATGGGGGCCACAATCACCGTGCCAATGTAGCGGTTCATCTCATTCGGCGAGATGATCAGGCAGGGTCTGGTTTTACGAATTTCTTTGCCGACGGTGGGGTCTAAACTGACGAGGTAAACATCGAAGCGCTCAATTACCACGTCCATTCATCCTCATCCCAGTCTGTCGCTATCGGGTCATCTAAAAGTCGATCGTCTTGAGCCTCGGCCATCTGCTTAAACTGCTCGGCCCACTGCTGTCGCGGTGCCTGAAGGGAGCGAATCAGCAGCTGTCCGTCTTTGACCTCTAACTCTACCTCGCCCGATAA
>JAAHIA010000399.1 GCA_010671975.1 Leptolyngbya sp. SIO4C1
CAACCGGGTACCGCTATGAAGCAATTGGTGAAAATATTGCAGCCGGCTATTCTACTCCCCGAGCCGTTTTTGACGGCTGGATGGCAAGCTCTGGACATCGAGCCAATATTCTCAGCGATCGCTTTTCTGAAATTGGCTTTGGCTCATACCGCAGTCCCAACTCGACCTATGGCACCTATTGGGTACAGCACTTTGGCCGACCGGTGGATGCCGATCAAAGCTCGCAGGCTGCCTTCATTCCTGAAAATTGCGGCGTTATTGCTCAAGCCAGCGCTGATAAAGTGGCCGTGCGAGGGGTTTCACACGATTTGAGCGACGCGGTCGGCGATGCAGTCAGCGGCACAGCGCCGCTATCAACGGCTATTTACGCGACTGCTTCGGCAGCGCCTACCCAAGAATCTGTGCCTGAGTCAGGGATTGCAGCCGGGCTAGGGCTCATGGCCATTGTTGGCCTCAGCCAGCGATCGCGCCGCTAAAGCTGCCGTTCGAGCTGCAGCATGCGCCGGTAGGCCAGCCAGCCGCTACCCACCATCAGCGCCGCAAAGCCGCAGAGAAACCAAACGTGCTCGGCGGTCTCATTCCAATCATTACCGGCCAATATGCCCGTTAGAGCCTCAGTCATGTGGTAAATCGGGTTGAGCTGCGCTAGCTCAATCAGCGATGCTGGAAAAATCGAAGTGGGCATAAACGCCCCGCCTAGAATTAAGAGCGGCACGCCAAACGCCGCGACTAGCGCATTCACATCTTCGGTGCGGCGGGCGAACTGGGTGCCTAGAATAAACCCAACGCCAACGTAGGCCAGCACGCTCAGAAAAATCACGGCTATGCCGAGCAGCCAAGAGCCGGGGAAGGTCGCGCCGGCAAGGGTGGCGATCGCAAACACCACCAGCGACTGCCCCACCCCAATGGCCAGATGCGCTAAGCCAATGCCAAAAAAGTAGGCGACCCCGCTCAGCGGTGACAGAAACAGCCGCTTTAGCGTCTGCTGCTCGCGCTCTGCCACAACCGTTGCCACGCTGCCGCCCAAGCAGCTAAAAAATAGGGCTGCCCCAACCAGCGTGGGCGGTGCCACTACCTCAAACGCCTCTGGTAGCGTCAGCTGCGCCCGCTCGGCCGTAATTAGCCCGTTCAGCAGCAGCAGCAGCACCGGAAAAATTACCCAAAAAATTAAGCTTCGCCGGCGGCGCACCAGCTCTAGCAAGATTCGCTGTGCCACAGCAAGGCTTTCATGCCAATATTTCATGCAGTTCAGTATGCCGTTTGGCAGACCGCTCGACTTCAACTAATCAGTCGTCTTATTATTCCTTCATCAAATTTTCTAATGTTAGCCTAGACAGCGACCCGCTTAGGGCGGCCTCAGCCGAGGCGCTCACCAAGACGCTAGAATTTCTAGACTCAATTCAAACTATATGACTCAACTGCTGAAGCATCTTCAGAACCCTAACCTATCGCGCCGGACGTTGCTCAAGCTGTTTGGGGTTGGCACGGTCGGCGGAGCAGTTGGCTATTCTCGATTTTCTAAGCCGGAGCCCACCCGGCATCAGGTCGATGCGCTAGACTTGCCGCAGTTTGTTAACCGTCCAACCAAAGCTGTCGTCGTTGGCGGGGGGCTGGCCGGGCTCGCCGCTGCCTATGAGCTGAGCAAGCGCGGCGTGGCTGTGACGCTGCTAGAGCGCTCGCCGCAGCTAGGCGGTAAAATTGCCAGCTGGCCGATTACCGTCAACGGTCATGAGCTGCGCATGGAGCACGGCTTTCACGGCTTTTTCCCTCAGTATTACAACCTGTTTGGCCTGGTCGATGAGCTGAAGGCGCGCGAGAACTTTCAGTCGCTCGATTTTTATGCGGTCGTCTACAAAGACGGCTATCGGCCTGAGGCGTTTTACCCCAGCCATTCTGCCTTTCCTTGGAACGTGGTTGACCTAGCGATATCGTCTAAAAATAGTCTGAAGTGGGGCATCAACCTAACGAACCTCAAGCATCTCGAAGTCTTTCGCGAAATTAGCAGCTTTCGCGTGCCGCAGACCTACGAGCGACTCGACCAGCTCTCGGTCGATGAATGGGGGGCTGGCCAGTTTCCGCAGGGGCTATACGACCTTTACTTTTTGCCCTTTGCCAAATCTAGCCTGAACGCGCCCGACGTGCTCAGCGCCGGCGAGCTGATGCAGTTCTTTCACTTTTACTTTTTTGGCAATCCTGAGGGACTTGCCTTTAACGGCACCTGCGAAGACATGGGCCGCTGCCTAGTCGATCCGCTCACCGAGGCAATTAAAGCCAACGGGGGGCAGGTGCTCACCGGCGTCAGCGTCAGCCAGATTGGCTGGGAAGCTAACCAAATTAAGCATGTCAGCTATCAGCAGGGCAGCTACGCCGCGAATCCGGTGCCCTTCTGGGTTGAGCGTAATCCGTTGCTGAGCAGCGACCAGATGCAGTACTACGGGGCGGGCGATCGGCTGTTTGCGATCGCGCCCGACAGCGACCAGGCTCTCTCGCTCACCTGCACCCATCAGGGCTGCAGCGTTCACAAAGAAGTCGAGGCCAGCAGCGATGGCTTCATTTGCCCCTGTCACGGGGCCGCCTATGACGCCAGCGGTCAGGTGATGAGCGGCCCCGCGCAAGAAAATTTGGCCCAGTTTAAGGTGATTGCGCGCGCAGACCAGCGCGTGCAGCTAATTGCCGCCAACCCTACGCCGGTAGAGACTGTCACCATCGAGGCTGACTACTACGTGCTCGCTGCCGATATTCCCGGCATCCAGACTCTCTTCTCGCTGGCAGACGGCGAGCCCCACCCGACCGTAGCGACCCAGGTGAGCCAGCTGCAGGTCGCCGATCCCTTTGCCGTGGCCCGTTTCTGGTTTGATCGCGACTTTGAATGGGAGCAAAGCCTGTTCACCTCGCTCTCTGGCTATCGACTGACCGACAGCATCACGCTCTATCACCGCATTCAGGGCGACTATCAGCAGTGGGCTGCCGAAACCGGCGGCAGCGTCGTCGAGCTGCATGCCTACTGCTATAAAGAAGCCGAATTTCCCGATCAGCAAGCCATTCTCGCCACCTTTGAGTCAGAGCTATATGAGATTGTGCCAGCGCTGCAGGGAGCCACCATGCTGCACCGCGAGCTAGTGAATCAAAAAAACTTTGCTGGCTTCCCGCCTGGCAGCTACCCCAACCGTCCAGAGACGACAACTGCCGCGCCTAACCTGCTCTTTGCCGGCGACTGGGTGAAAATGCCCTTCCCCTGCGGCCTGATGGAGCGCGCCATTAGCAGCGGCCTGCTCGCAGCCAACGCGATCTTGCAGCAAGAGGGCGCGGCCCGACGACCGCTGATGTCAGTCAACCCCGAAGGCGTGATTAAGATCTAGGGAATCACAGCATGAACGCAGCTTCTAATTCCACGATGGCGCGATCGCAAGCCCCTATACCGACCATTCAAACGGTACGCCGCGCACCAATTAACCCTAACCACTGGTACGCCGTCGCCCTCAGCACCGAGCTAAAAGATCGGCCGCTGGGCGTAACGCTCTGGCATGAGGCCATTGTGCTCTATCGCGACCAGAGCGGCCAGGTGCACGCGCTAGAAGACCGCTGCCCGCATCGTCAGGTGCGGCTTAGCCACGGCCAGGTGCAGGCCAATCGGCTTGAGTGCACCTACCACGGCTGGCAGTTTGACAGCACCGGGGCCTGCGTTGACGTGCCCTACCTGAGCGAGCAGCAGCGCCTGCCGAACTGCCGCCTGAAAACCTATCCGGTCTGCGAGCAGCAGGGCTTTATTTGGATATTTCCGGGATCGCAGCCAGAGACCGAGCAGATTAGGCTCTTAGAAATTCCCGAATGGGATCACCTCAACTACATCGCCTCGGTGACGCCGATTGACGTTCAGGCCCATTTCTCTTTCCTAATTGAGAATCTGATGGATATGTATCACGGCCGGCTGCATGACGACCTGCAAGCCTGGGCAAATCCGGTTCTACAAGAGATTGAAGCCAGCGATGCTCACATCGATGCTCACTACGCGGCTGAGAGCTATTACAAGATTGACAAGATCTGGTCGGTCTCTCAGCTATTTATGCCAGCGCTGCGGCAGCTGCGGCCCACCCACCTAGACGTCAGCTATCTCTACCCGCACTGGCGCTCTGTGCTCGGAGAAGACTTTAAGATTTACTGTCTCTTCTGCCCCGTGAGCGAGACTCAAACCCGCGCCTATCTGCTGCATTTCACTTCGCTGAATGCCTTTCATCGGCTGCATAAGCTGCCTGTCTGGTTTCGGCGGTTTGTGCGCGATAGCCTGTTTAACTCAGCCAAAGGGTTGCTGGCCGGGCTAGTTGAGCAGGACGTGCTGATGATGGAAGACGAACAGCGCGCCTTTGCAGCCGCACCGCAGCGCAAAGGCCCCGAGTTTAATCCGGTGATTGGGCAGGTACAGCGACTGATTGCAGATCAGTCTTCATCGTAAAGATATTTCATTACAAAATATTCCGCTGCTGCGGGGTCGATATTCTCTAGCGCTTTCTTAACTCATTCTATCGCTCCAATCAAAGCGCTTTG
>JAAHIA010000004.1 GCA_010671975.1 Leptolyngbya sp. SIO4C1
TAGAGGCGGCTGAGGTTAAGCAGCCGCCTCTTTATCGATGTCAACTATAACTTTGTCTATCGGCAGCCGCTGCTCTACGCTGCAATCCTGGCCGTTGCTGGCCTCAGTGCCTATGCTATCTACGTGCTCTGCTGCTATACGCCGCGCCAAACTTGGTCCTTTGTGCTGCTTTTGATTGGCGTGACGGCACTGGCTTTGGTCATTCCTGATTTGGCCTGGGGCGGTCGGCGCTCTAGCGTTGCGCGCTACCTGATTCCCGCGTTTGTGGGGGTACAGCTGGCGATCGCCTACTGCCTCTCTTGGCAGATGAGCCACCGGCTGCCGGTGCGCCCAGGCTGGCAGAGAAAAGCCTGGCAGCTGACCGTGGTTACCCTATATTCAGTCGGGATACTGTCTTGCAGCGTCAGCGCCCAGGCGACGACCTGGTGGAACAAGTACAACTCTATCTACCTGGTCAACGTAGCCGCTGTGGTGAATCAAGCCGAGAAGCCAACGCTGGTGACCGCCGGCTATCCACCCATTGATTTGGCCTATCAGCTTGACCCGACAGTGACGATGCAGTCGCCTAGCCAAGCGATTCTGCCAGACAGCAGCGTGTATGTTTTCAGCCGCAGCTACTCTGACAAGGTATTGAGAGAGACGCTGGCTCAGAACCCGGCTTATCAAGTTGTCAAGACCTATGAATGGCGAGGAAAAGTCGAACCAGCGTACGAAACGAAGGTGATGCTTTGGCAGCTAGCACCGAGCGCCTAACGTTTACAATAACTTCACTGACTGGCGCCGGTATCTTTACTGAGCGCTTGCAGCTATTGCCAGCTTAATTACTTAGGCTATGGGGTATGGGTGTATAAATTGCACAGTTTGTCTCTGACTAACTCATTCTGATCAATTTATTCTGACCAGTTTATTCTGACCAGTTTATACAGACGGCGCTGGCTACCTGCGAGAACATGCTGTTCAACTCCTATCTCTTTATATTCGTCTTTTTGCCAACGACGCTGGCAATTTTTTTTGGCCTCAGTCGGCTGCGGCTGACTCGCTTAGCGATCGCCTATCTGGTTATCAGCTCGCTGATTTTCTATGCCTACTGGAACCCAGCCTACTTACCGCTGCTGCTGGGTTCTGTTGTCGTCAACTACGGGGTAGGGCGGCGGCTAAGCTGGCTGCGATCGCGCGGCTTTCGGCCTAAGCCTTGGCTGGTTTTAGGCATTGCCTTTAACCTAGGGCTGATTGCCTACTTCAAGTACGCCGATTTTTTTATTTCCACCCTGCCGGTGAGCACGGCCAGCTCGCTGCGGGCTAGCCTCCAGACGGTCAATATTGCGCTGCCGCTAGCCATCTCATTCTTCACCTTTCAGCAAATTGCCTATTTGGTAGATGCCTACCGAGGGATTACCAAGCCCTACAGCTTTTTAGACTACTGTCTGTTTGTCTGCTTCTTTCCCCAGCTGATTGCCGGCCCGATTGTGCATCACAAAGACGTGCTGCATCAGTTTCACCGCATCAAGACCTTTTGTTTTTCACAGCGAAATATGGCGCTGGGCCTGGCTATGTTCACGCTGGGCTTAGCCAAAAAAGTGCTGATTGCTGATAACCTCTCGCCCTGGGTGGCGACCGTCTTTAGCCAAGCCGAGGCGGTCACCTTTATCGAAGCCTGGGTAGGGGCTTTGAGCTACACGTTCCAGCTCTATTTTGACTTTTCAGGCTACTCTGACATGGCGATTGGGCTGGCGCTGATGTTCAATATTCGGCTGCCGCTCAACTTCAACTCGCCTTACAAAGCTCGCTCAATCAGCGACTTTTGGCGGCGTTGGCACATTACCCTATCGAACTTTCTGCGAGACTACCTCTACATTCCGCTGGGGGGCAGCCGCCGGGGTGAGCCGCGACGCTATGCCAATTTAATCATGACGATGCTGCTGGGCGGTCTGTGGCACGGCGCTGGCTGGACGTTTGTGCTCTGGGGCGGGCTGCACGGGGTCTATTTGAGCCTCAACCATGCCTGGCGGCGATGGGGCATCGCGCTGCCGGCGCTGCTGAGCTGGGGGATTACCTTTTTAGCCGTTGTCGCCAGCTGGGTCTTGTTTCGCGCGAGCAGCCTGGCCGATGCGATCGCGCTGCTGCAGACGATGAGCGGCCTCAACGGCATCGTGCTGCCCGGAGAGGCCCAGGGCAAGCTCGGCTTTTTGACCCAGTACGGCATTCAGCTGAGAAGCTGGCAGGCGCTGTCCTATCTGCCGGTGCTCAACGGCAGCAAGCTGATCAGCCTGGGCGCGCTAGCGGCGCTAACGCTGGGCGTCGTGTGGCTGCCCAATACGCATGAAATCGTGCAGCGGCTGCGGCCGCGCTGGTGGTGGGCAGCGGGCATTGGCGCAGCGGCGGCGGTTTCGCTGCTGTCTTTAAATCGAGTTTCTGAATTCCTATACTTCCAGTTTTAGTCGTCGCACATGGGTGCCGTTTATGGTTGTTAAGCCTCAGTCTCAGGCGATTGCTCCGGTTCGCCGATCTCAGCCAAAAGATCGGTACCGCTACTTCAACCTGATCTTTTTACTCACAACTGCGGTGCCGCTGCTGGCGGTCGGCTGCTTTAACCTAGTCGTCAATCCCTACGGCATCTACCGGACGCCCGAAATTCGCGGCTTCAACCAGGCAAAGCCGGCGAAGCTGACTAACTCGCGGCTGTTTAAGGCCATTGACGTGATTCAACAGCAGCCCAATGCCGTCTTCTTAGGGTCTTCGCGCACCGAGTACGGACTCGACCCGGACCATCCAGCGCTGGCTGACTATCAGCCCTATAACTTAGCGCTGGGCGCTGCGGCACCGACCGAGCTGCTGCACTATCTGGAACATGCCTATATCAACCAGCCTGAGCTAGCGCTGGTCTTGATCAACATTGACGAGTTTATGTTCAACTCGCTCAACCCCAAAAGCCCTAACTTTGCCGAATATCGCCTCGGCAGACAGAACTTTGCCGTGCTAGATATCGTCAACACAACGCTGTCACTAGATGCTCTCTGGGCCAGCCGAGAAAACATCGTCAAAAGCCAGGCCGACCGGCGCTATCAAAGCTACGAGGCCGACGGCATGATGAATTTGCGGCCGATTGATCGCAACGAGTCTGCGACCGACTATCGCTTTCGCAACAGCATCGGCTTCTATTTTGAGTCTTTTCCCGGCCAGTACGATCTTTCTAAAAAAGCGCTCAGCGATCTGCAGACTATCCTGAAATTCTGTCAGCAGCGCGGTATTGCCTATCAGGTGTTTATCTCACCGTCTCATGCCACCCGCTGGGAAGCCATCCGCGCGGCGGGGCACTGGCCGATGTACGAGCAGATGAAGCGCGAGGTGGCTAAAATTACGCCTTTCTGGGATTTTTCAGGCTACAACAGTATCACCACCGAGCCCATTGCCGAGGGCATGACGAACTACATCGATGACTCTCACTATAAAAAGGCGGTGGGCGATCTGGTACTCAATCGGCTATATCAGCATGAGCAGGTGCCTGAAGATTTTGGTGTCCTGGTGACGCCTCAGACGATTGAGTCACACCTGGCGCGAATTCGAGCCGAGCGGCAGGCTTGGGCAGCCGACAATTCAACCGTGGTGCAGTGGGTAGAAGATATTTACGCTCAGACCAATGACGCTAACGATGACTCGCTTGAATAAGCTGCCGCGCCTGAGGCTGGCTAGCTGGCTGATGGCAGGTGCGATCGCGCTGGGCATGATCACGCGCCTGGTCAGCGCTCTGAGGTACACCACGTTTGATATTGGCCCGGCTCCCGACCAGATTCGCGACGCGTTTCTCTATATGGACATGCTGCAGGGTCGCCTGCCAACGCTGGGGCCGGCGTCTTCAGTGGGCGGATACAGCCTGCCGCCGCTGTACTATTTTTTAGTCTTTCCCGTGACGCTGCTGAGCCGCAGCCTGACGCTGCAGGTGCTGCCCAACGCCCTCTTTTCGCTGCTGTCGATTCCGCTCTTTAGCTGGCTAGTCTATCGGCTGCTGGCTGAGACACCGCAGCGACGGCTGCTGGCGGCGCTGGCCGGGCTCTGGTATAGCGCTCTGTTCCCCTACATCTTTATCAGCAACTTTGAATGGAACCCGGTGCCGGTCCCCTGCTTTTTGTTTGCCTTTGTGCTGCTGATTGACTATCAGTTTAGCCATCGCCAGATTGGCACGCGGCAGCGGCTGGCCTGGGCACTCTATGGGGCGGTGACGGCCGTCTTAGTCAGCCTGCATTCAACCACGCTGTTTGTCATGCCGGTGGTCTATGCCGGCAGCCTGCTCTGCTTTATCTGGCTGACCCGCAAGCGAGCCGCTCAGTGGCAAATGCCGGCCCTCTCGCTGCTGGTCGCCCTGCTGACGCTGCTGCCCTACTGGTATGGCGAGATGACGCGCGGCTTTGCCAACACCAAGCAGATTGCGCGGACGATTTTAGACTCTTCCGATCGCCCTGCAGCCGGACTGCTAACGCGGCTAGGACGAATGGCCTACAACTATTTAGAACTGGGCTGGCAGGTGTATGTCAGCAGCGGCACGGGGCAGATATGGCTGGGCGGCATTTTAGCGCTGCTGGTGCTGCTGGCCGTCTGGCGGCTGAGAAACACGGCGATCAACTCGGCTATCTGGCTAAGCCTGCTGGCAATCTGGGCGGTCTACCTCTATGCCGCGTCTAACTATACCGAAGCCTATGCCTTTCACTACAAGCTGCTGATCTTTTTTGCGCCAATCGTGCTGACGATGGCTGTACTAAGCCGCCTAAGCTGGCAAAAGCCGCTGCAGCGACTGGCGATTGGGCTACTCTCAGGCTTCATCGCTGTCTCGCTGCTGAGCAACCTGTGGCAAGATGCGGCCTTTCTAAACAGTAAGTTTGGCGCCCATCGCGTGATGACGACCGGCGATTTGACGACGCTGGTGGCCGCGCTGCCGGCTGAGACAGTCCTGTGCGACGCGCGCTATGAACGCTGGCGCGAGCAGTACCATGCGGTTGACTATATCAGCACCTACCTTCGGCCAAAGCCGCTGCGGCTCGTCCAGACCTGCAGCGCGGGCAGCTATTTGATCTATCCCAAGTCGCTCTATTTGTTCGCTGAGAATAACCTGTGGCCGGCGCTGACAGTAGCCAGCGTACAGCCGCTAGCCGCGCCCGCTGAGCTGGTTAAAGAAACCGCCGTAGCGCGGGTGTATCGGCTGCGGCAGGCATTTGAGCCAACGCGCTGTCAGACCTATGTGGGAGATTTCTATCAGGGAATGACCTGCTCGAATTTGATTGCCCACTGAGCGGCTAGCAAAGCGCGCTATCCAGCATAGGCCCTGGCCGGACGAACGCTAGTCGTTTCACGTAGGAGATCCATAATCTCATCCTGATAGCGATGAAACTTGGGCTGGCGCTTGATGGCATAGTCGCGATCGCGCGGCAAGTCGACCCTAATTTCTCGCTGAATGCTGCCCGGGCGGGCCGTCATCACATAGACGCGCTGAGCCAAAAAGACGGCTTCACCCACATCGTGCGTGATCATCAAAATGCTGGTGCCGGTGCGCTGCCAAAGCTCAAGCAGAAACTGCTGCAGCGTTTCTTTGGTCTGCACATCCAGCGCACCAAAGGGCTCATCGAGCAGCAAGATCTTAGGCTGATTGGCCAGCGCCCGCGCGATCGCCACCCGCTGCTGCATGCCGCCCGAGAGCTGCTTCGGCAGCGCCTGAGCAAAATTAGCCAGCCCCACCATGTCTAAAAAGTAAGACGCCTGCTCGCGGCGCGCCTGACGGCCAACGCCCTGCAGCTTCAGCCCAAACTCGACATTGTGCTGCACGCTCATCCAGGGGTAGAGCGTATAGCTTTGAAACACCATGCCGCGATCGGCTCCCGGCCCGGTGACCGGCTGTCCATCGACGCTGATCTGGCCCTCGGTGGGAAAGTCGAGCCCGGCAATCAGCCGCAGCAGGGTTGACTTACCAGAGCCAGAGGCCCCCACCGCGCAGACAAATTCGCCAGTCTCAACGTGCAGGTTAATGTCGTTGAGAGCAAGCAGCGGTCCGGTCGCCGTCGTAAATTCTTTGGACAGTTGAGAAACTTCAAGGTGCATAATAACCCTTGGCCTAGTCAAAGGCCCATTTACAGGTGACCCGCAGCAGCCAGCGCAGCGCGATGTCGATGATAAAGCCGATCACCCCGAGAATAATTAGGCAGGCAAAGATCTCGTCCGTATTAAAGAACTTCTGAGCCAGCTGAATGCGCTTGCCCAGACCCTCATTCGCTGCTAGCAGCTCGGCTACCACCACCAGGTTCCAGGCAGCGGCCATGTTGATGCGGAACGTGTCCAGGATATTGGGCACGGCGTAGGGCGCAATCACCTCTAGCAAGATCTGCCGCCGCGAGCCGCCCAGCGTGTAGGTCGTCTCAATCAGATGCTTAGGGATGAACTTCACAGCATCCATAATCATCAGCGTATTGAAGAAGATCACGCCGATAAAAATCAGCGCAATCTTAGGCGATTCACCCAGCCCCAGGTAGATAATCAGCAGCGGAATAAACGCCGGTGCGGGCATATAGCGAACAATGCCCATGATCGGCTCGAACAGGGCGCGAATCGTGGCAAAGGCTCCCATCGCGATGCCCAGCGGCACCGACAGCGCCGCCGCTAGCAAAAAGCCGCTGCCCACCCGAGCAATGCTGGCAAAGATATCGGGCAGCAGCACGCCCTTTTCCCACAGCCCCACCCAGGCGGCCACCACCATTGGCGGTGAAGGTAAAAATTTCGGGTTTACCAGCCCGGCGCTAGACAGGCCCCACCAGAGCGCAAACGGAACGATGACTGAGAGCGATCGCAGGCCCCAGTTCAGCCCCGGAGGGCTATCCTCAATCAGTCGCCAGAAGCGGCTAGGGGCCAAACTTCGGCGATTTTTTAGGGTGGCTCGTTCAAGCGGCGGATGCGTCATTGCCAAGGCAGGGGCGAAAGAACTAACGGCTAGGGCATATAGCTATGCGCCTATGCTGATGCAGCACCCTTATGTATTCTGTTCAGCATAAGCTTGAATAAACTGATCGTCGAGAATGGCATCTAGGTCTGGCGCTTCTGGGATAAAGCCAACGCTAACCATAAAGTCGGCCATCTGCTCTGCTGCGTAGGGCATATGCTGCATGCCTTCACCGGGGCTGAAGGCTTCGAGGTTGTCTTCGAGCGTAAACATGCGCGTGCCTTCTTTGAACAGCTGCAGCTCCTCCGTTGTCACGCCGGCGCGCTCTGCCATAATTTCATCGGCGCGGGCTGGGTTTTCTTCCATAAAGGCCAGAATGTCAAACCAGGTATTCACCAGCGCCTGCACCTGATCCGGCCTTTCATCAATTAGCGTTTGGCTCACCACCAGCAGGTCAGGAATGGCCCCCGGATAGGCTGCCGAAGAAATCAGCTCTTTGCTGCCCTCGCGCTCTAGCGCCGTCAGCCAAAAGGGCGGAAAGGCTCCCACTGCGTCAGCTTTACCCGCTGCAAACGCCGCTGCTGCCGCCCCGGTCTCTAGCGGCACAATTTCCACATCGCTGCGCTCCATACCGGCATCCTGCAGCGCCAGCGTCAGCAGAAAGTCATCGACCACGCCTTCTTCGACTGCAACTTTCTTACCGGCCAGATCTTCGATCGTATTGATCTCTTCGGCCACAATAATCTTGTCATTGCCGGCCGAGTTATCATTCACCAGCACCGCCACTTCACCATTGACGGCATCAGCGGCGAACGAAATCGTATCATTGAGAGTCTGGCAGTTGCCATCGAGCTGCCCAGCGGCCAGCGCTTCCATCGATTCGAGGTAGCCGTCAAACCACTGCAGCTCGACGTTAGCATTATTAGCCGCAAACAGCCCCTCTGACTCTGCGATCGCCCAGGGCCACCAGCCGGCCCAGTTGCTATAGCCAATCACCACGGGAGCCTCATCGCTGCTCGCAGCCGGTTCAGCCGGCGCTGAGGTACTCTCAGGCGCGCTACCGTTGCAGGCAACGGCAATAAATAGGCTGCAGATAAAGGCCAGGCATAGGGGCAATAGGCGACGGTATTTCATGTGTATTCCTTACAGTTGATGTCTGTGACTGTCTAAGCGGGGGCAAATTGGCCAGGGAACTATCGAGCAGCGGCTAAGGCTGAGCGGCTAGTGACAAAGCTGCGAACCCAGTCAAGCCACTGCGCCAGCCCCTCACCTGATTTCGCCGATAGCGGAATCACTGTGACGCTGGGATTAATCTGCCGCACGTTGGCCTCAATCTGCGCTAGGTCAACCTCTAAATAGGGCACTAAATCAGTCTTAGTAATCAGCAGGCAGTCCGCCTCGCGAAACATCACCGGGTACTTCAGCGGCTTGTCTTCGCCCTCGGTGACGCTGAGCAGCGCTACTTTGGCATGTTCACCCACCTCAAACTCGGCTGGGCAGACCAAGTTACCGACGTTCTCGACAAAGACCAAATCAAACTCGGCCGGGTTAGACTGCTGCGCCAGCTGATGCAGGCCGCCCGCGACCATCTTGGCATCGAGATGGCAGGCGCGGCCAGTGTTAATCGCAATGACGGGCACCTGCTGCTGTCGCAGCCGATCAGCATCTAGCTCAGTGGTCATATCGCCCTCAATCACAGCCATTTTGAACTGCTCTTTGAGCGCCGCCAGCGTCTTGGCTAGCAGCTGAGTTTTGCCAGCGCCGGGGCTGCTCATCAGGTTGAGGCAGGCGATCTGCCACTCGTCAAAGTGAGCGCGATTGTGATCGGCCCCTTGCTGATTAGCATGCAGCAGGTTTATTTCTAGCGCGGCGTCGAAAGTTTGATGCATAGTCTTTTGGATGACTTTTAACGGCCTAATGTTTCGAGGGGAGCTTCGAGGGGGGCCGAGCATTCTACCCGCTCGATTTTTAGCTCTCGGCCAGAGCGAATCTCTGCCATCGGGCGATCGCAGGTAGGGCAGGCATATTGCTGCCCCACGGTGGGGCGGTAGTCTTGCTGACAGGCAGCGCAGTAGGCCACCAGCGGCACCTCACGAATCACGAGCTGTGCGCCTGATAGAAAGGTATCGCGGGTTTGTACCTCAAAGGCAAACTGCAGGCTAGCCGGCTCAACGCAGGTAAATTCGCCCACGACCAGATGCACGGTCTCAATTTGGGGGGGCTGCGGCTGCGCCTCCCACCAGTCGCGCACCGTTACGATCAGCGCCTTGGTCATGTCGGTCTCATGCATGGCCTACACCCAGTCGCTGCCAACATCCATATTCGCCTCGGCCTGAATGTAGGCCGGTCTCTCAGCGCGCGGCAGCTGACCAGAGAGCACCAGGTTTGCCATCGCGTCGCAGATGACGCGAGTGGCCATCAGCGCCGTCATATCGCTAACGTCGTAGGGCGGTGAGACCTCGACCACCTCCAGGCCGCAGACCGGCGCTTTTTGCACAATTTTGCCCAGCAGGTAGAGCGCCTCGCGCGGCAGCAGGCCACCCGGCTCGGGCCAGCCGGTACCGGGGACAAAGCCGGCGTCGATGCAGTCAATATCAAAGCTGATATAGACGCAGTCGGTACCATCAAGGGCGCGCTCTAGGGCAAAGTCGACGGCCGCGTCGAGCCCCATCTCAGTAATGTCGGTGACGGTCAAAATATTAGTGGCCCGCTCGCGGCAGACCTTTACCCCCTGGCGCGGCACCTGCCAGCCGCCGATGCCCAGCTGCACCAGATTTTTAGCGGGCGCATTTTTCATATTGGTGGCATGAAACCAGGGACAGGTGTGCATCCGCTCGTCTAGGTCGGTCTCTTGCGTATCGACATGGCGATCGAAGTGGATGATGCCAACTTTCTTATCGCCCAGATGGCGGCAGACGCCGCGCACGGTAGGAAAGCCAATCGAATGATCGCCGCCCAGAATGATGGGAAAAGTGCCAGAGCTAAAGACGTGGGCGACGCCCTTAGAAATTTGGTCGAACGACTTTTCGTTATTGGCCGGAATCGTAAAAATATCGCCGACGTCGCAGAGGGTAATCTGCTCGCGCAGGTCAATGCCTAGCTCAAAGTTATAGGGCGTGTAGAGCGCCGAAATGCGACGGATGCCTTGCGGACCAAAGCGGGTGCCGGGCCGGTAGGTGGTACCTGAGTCGTGCGGTACACCCAAGATGGCCACGTCGTATTCGCCGACTTTGCGCACATCTTCGAGGTAGGGCGCTTTCAGAAACGTATTAATGCCGGCATAGTGGGGCAGCTCACCGCGCGAAAAGGTGGGGATGGTGCGATCGCGAATACTCTCAGCTGCTTCTAAGCCATATTCCAGTCCACGCGATACTTCCTGCTGCCAGCCGGTCAGCGGCAGCTGCGCCTCGCGCTCTAGGGCACGATTGGCTTCGGAAGCTCCTTCGTTCGGGCTTTGAAACAGCGGCGAATCACTCATAAGCTTGTAGGGGTTACTTGGCTTTACGTAGTCACGATATCAGTCTTAAGCCCCGCTAACGCCAAAAACCCAGGAGACACCTGGCAGGCGCTACCTGCATGGCTCTCCCGGGTTTTTATCCCGCCGTGTACCAGATTGGCTGGCGGCTCCTCTCGGTCCAGACATTACGTGCCTAAGCGCAGCGCAATCGGAACCCTAGAAGCAATCTTGATAAGTTTAGTTATAGCCAACTCAGCTGGGCTTAAACAGTAGCTACGGTTACAAGTAGGCCCCAGCTCGGCGCGCTTGATACTGCTATGTACTATCTGATTCGGTCTGCTAAACGTGATGAAATAGAGCTGCTACCCGATATTGAAGCGGCGGCGGCTGAATTATTTCAGCCCTACCTGCGCCAGCTAGAGCTGACCCCAGATAAGCTGAATAAGATTGTCTCGCTGCCTTTTCTGCGGCGGGCGCAGGCGGCGCGGCGGCTCTGGGTGGCGATCGCCCAGGCCAACCCGGTTGGCTTTCTTGTGGCAAAGCCGCTGACAGAAAGCTTTTTCATCGTTGAAATTGATGTCTTGCCCCGCTACACCCGCTGCGGCATCGGCAGCGCCCTGATTCGTACCGCCTGCGATCGCGCTCGGCTGCAGGGGTTTCGGTCGGTGACGCTGACGACCTTTCGCTACGTGCCGTGGAACGTACCGTTCTATCAGGCGCTAGGGTTTGAGGTAGTGCCGGCCGGGGCGCGCTCTCGGGAGATTCAGGCGATTGTGGCGCATGAGGATCGCTATGGGTTTAAGCGTGAGCATCGGGCGGTGATGCGGCGGTGGGTGGGGTAAGGGGGAGAGATGGTTGAGGCTGAGGAGGTGAAGGCGAAGGCGTTGGAGATCGGGTTTCATCGGGTGGGGATTGCTGCGATCTCGGCTCAGCCGACTGGAGCGGAGCGGGCGACGCGGGGGGCGCTGCAGGCTTGGCTGGCGCAGGGGTTTCAGGCAGATATGGCTTGGATGGATAATCCGAAGCGGACGGACGTGCGGCGGCTGATGCCGGAAGCGCGCTCGGTGATCTGCGTGGCACTGAATTACTATACGCCGCACCGGCGGCCAGCGGGTGAACAGTATGGCAAAATCTCGCGCTACGGCTGGGGGCGTGACTATCACCGGGTGCTGCAGAAACGGCTGAAGCAGCTGGCGCTGTGGCTGCAGGCGGAGGGACAGGCTCAGGGCGAGCTGGTGCAGACGCGATACTATGCCGATACGGGGCCGATTCAAGATAAGTTTTGGGCGCAGCAGGCGGGGCTGGGCTGGGTGGCAAAAAATGGCAATGTGATTACCCGCGACTATGGCTCTTGGGTGTTTTTAGGGGAGGTGCTGACCAACCTGGCGCTAGCGCCGGATGCGCCCCATACGGCGCACTGCGGTACCTGTACGCGCTGCCTGGAAGCTTGCCCCACCGAGGCCATTCGCGCGCCGGGCGTAGTCGATGCGAATCGCTGCATTGCCTATCACACGATCGAGAATCGAGCGGAGCGGCTGCCGACTGCGATCGCACAGAACCTACACGGCTGGGTAGCTGGCTGCGATATCTGTCAGGATGTCTGCCCTTGGAATCAGCGCTTTGCCCAAGAAACCGACGTTGAGGCGTTTCAGCCCTACCCGCAGAACGTCGCACCGCGACTAGACGCGCTAGCAACGCTAACCGAAGCAGAGTGGAATCAGTACATCGAGCTGCTTGCGGATATTATCGATGTCTCTAACTGGAAAGGCCAGTACGAGGACAAGATCGTTTGGCCTGACAGCGCGACCGAGGCCCAGCAGCAGCAGTACCTCAAGCTGCAGCAGCAGCTCGAAGGGGCCTCGCCGGAGCTGTACGATCGGCTGCAGCCAGAGATTGAGCAGCTGCCCCAGCCTACTCACTTCTATACGCTGCGCCTGACTAAAGACGGTCAGCAGCGTCGGATTGAAGTGTGGCCGCTCTGCTATCAGGTTTGCTGCACCAACTACAGCACCGATCGGTCCGATCGGCCACTAGAAGTCGATACGTCACTCTTTGATCCAGAAATCAATGACATCGACTGGATCAAGCTTGACGAAAAAGCTAAACAGCTGGTCGAACGGGCCTTCGCGCAGCTTTGAGCGCTATTCTCGCTGTCCTTTCCCCGCCTGCCGTTTGCCTGCCATCACCAGCGGCAGCTTCGTGCCGCATCGTCGACAGTAAAGCGCGTCCGCCTCGTGATTCCTCAAGCCGCAGCTGGTGCAGGTAACCTTCTTCTTATCTTTGATCCGAGCAATGTTCTGCAGCAGCTCCCCTAGCTGACTGGGAATCAGCGCAATGCCTGTCAAAATCATCATCACCGTCAGCGTCCGACCGGCTTCAGAAATCGGGGTGACATCGCCATAGCCCACGGTCGTCATGGTGACCACCGCAAAATAGACCGCATCTAGAAACGTCCGAAACGCTTCTGGGTCAGCCGGATGCTCGACCTGATAAATGGCGCCAGAGTAGATAAAAATAATCGCGAACAGCGTAAAGATGATGCGCGTGACGATGATGCCGTCTTGCCCGAGCCAAGGTTCTTCTTCTAAAAAGCGCGCCAGTTTAAGAATGCGAAACCAGCGAATCAGCCGCAGGTAGCGAATATCAAAAATGCCAGTCAGCAAGGGCACAATGGCCAGCAGGTCAACGATGGCATATAGGCTAAAGAAATAGCGAATCGGTGACTTCGCGGCCCACAGCCGAATAAAATATTCTGCACAAAATAGGCCAATAATTAGCCAGTCTAAAATCTGCAGCCCGGCGGCTAGCGGCGCCGGCAGCTCATAGGTCTGAGCGACAAAAATCCCAGTCGAGATCAGAATTAGCAGCGCGATCGCAACGTTAACGCCTAGCCCAATGCCCGTCTCTGCATCTTCTAACTCTCGCCGTACCCGCTCTCGCGGCGTCAGCGCCGCCTCTGTCACCTCAACCCCAGAATCCAAGATCCAAAATCCAAAACGAATGGTTTGTCCTGAGCATTTTACGGTCTTTAGCAGAGTGAGCTAAAATCACGAAGCACTTGTGAACAGTAGCCTGTCAGGGAAAGCCTGGTGAAATTCCAGCACTGTGCCGCAGCTGTGAGCCGATTTTAGATTGGCGATTTTAGGTTTTAGATGAGCCCCGGTTCTAAAATCCAAAATCCAAAATCCAAAATTTCGTAAGTCAGAATGCCTGCTAGCTATTTTTTCACTCTACTGCCTGCGTTGCACAGGCGCGGAGTTTATCATGTCAGCTATTCAACTATTCGATACTATTCCAGACCCCACTCAGGTGCCTAGCCTAGAGCTGCCAGCCTTGCCTATCCGGCGACCGCTGCTGATGGTAGGTCACGGCAGCCGCGATCCGCAAGGTCGGCAGACCCTGATTGATTTTGCGGCGGCCTATCAGGCTACCGATGGCTCACGACCCGTCATTCCCTGCTTTTTAGAACTCACAGAACCCAGCATTCAAGCTGGCGTTGATCGCTGCGTAGAGCAGGGCTATACCGATCTATCGGTGCTGCCAGTGCTGCTTTTTGCAGCGCGCCACAATAAGTTTGACGTCACCAATGAGCTCGATCGGGCTCGGGCTCGACACCCGCAGGTGACTTTTCACTACGGCCGGCATTTTGGCATCACGCCTGAAATGATTGACCTCTGGCGGACCCGACTCGATCAGCTCGATTTGCCGCAGCATAATCCACAGCAGATTAGCCGCGCTGAGACCGTGCTGCTGTTTGTGGGTCGCGGCGCTAGTGACCCAGATGCCAACGGCGACGTTTATAAAATTGCCCGCATTCTATGGGAGGGCAGCGGCTTTCAAACTCTGGAGCTGTGCTTTATTGGCATCACGCATCCGCGCCTAGAAGAGGGCTTTCGCCGGGCTCGCCTCTATCAGCCTCGACGGATTGTGGTGCTGCCCTATTTCATGTTTACTGGCGTTTTAGTCAAGAAGATTGCGGACATTGCCGCCGCGCAGCAGGCTGACTATCCCGATATTGAGATTACCTGCCTGCCGGAGATGGGGCTGCATCCGCAGCTGCTGAAAATTTTACGGCAGCGCGAAATCGAAACTCAGCTAGGTCAGGTGAAGATGAACTGCGAAATGTGCAAGTTTCGCCTAGCAGCGATCGCAGATGAGGCAGGGCACAGCCACGCTGCGATCGCGCATGATCACGGCCACGCCCACGGCCACGATCACGGCCCGGCTGCAGCCGATCCCTATGCCGCGCCCGAGGCGTATCACAAGCGGGCTTGGCAGGTGCCCTGAGCCCTGATTGTTTCAGCTGTGCTCAAGAAAAAGCCATAGGATAGAAGAAGTCGCTTTAGCAGTAGCTCCATGTCTGACTTAGCTTTCTCCGTGGGCGATCGCGTTCAAGTGGCAACGCTGCCTCCTTTTTTGAAAACCGCTGAAACTATGCCCATGCTGCGCCCACCTGACCTAGTCAGCGTCGGCGAAGAAGGCGTCGTGCTTGAGCAAAAGATGGGCGGCTATTGGAGCGTGCGCTTCGAACGCGGTGCGTTCTTGATCGATAGCCGCTATCTTGAAAGAGTTAGCTAGAAAGTACAGGTTTTGTGTGTTAGGATATATCACTGTGCTTAATGCTCTAAACAAGTAATAAGCAGCATGGGTTGCTAGCTCAGCGGTAGAGCACTCGGCTTTTAACCGATTGGTCCTGGGTTCGAATCCCAGGCGACCCATTTTTTACTCGCCAAAGTTAATTGAGCTCTGGTAGGCCAATCCTCATAACAGCATTTATTTGAACATGCTGTTATCCTTAATTAAAGGATCAGGTTTCCGAAACAGTTCGTTATGAATTAGGTATTTTGACTTAAGATTAAGTATGAAGGACACCTAATCCAGTCTCTATTTTTTAGGTTGCCAGAATTAGGTTGCCAGAAGGCGAAAGTAATTAGGAGGATTTTATGGCGCTTGTACCAATGCGGCTGCTGCTAGATCACGCGGCTGAGAATGGCTACGGCATTCCCGCCTACAACGTAAATAATATGGAGCAGATCCTAGCAATTATGCAGGCTGCTGACGAAACTGACAGCCCTGTGATTCTGCAGGCGTCTCGCGGTGCACGCAAATACGCAGGTGAGAATTTCCTTCGCCACCTAGTGCTGGCTGCGATTGAGACCTATCCCAACATTCCTGTTGTCATGCATCAGGATCACGGTAATAGCCCAGCGACTTGCTATTCGGCTATCCGCAACGGCTTCACCAGCGTCATGATGGACGGCTCTTTAGAAGCTGATGCTAAAACTCCTGCTAGCTTCGACTACAACGTTGCCGTCACTGGTGAAGTGGTGAAGGTTGCTCATGCTATTGGTGCCAGCGTTGAGGGTGAGCTTGGCTGCCTGGGCTCGCTGGAGACGGGTAAGGGTGAAGCAGAAGACGGCCACGGCTTTGAGGGCGCGCTGAGCAAAGATCAGCTGCTGACCGACCCGGACGAGGCTGTGCAGTTTGTCGAAGCTACCCAGGTTGATGCGCTGGCAGTTGCGATCGGCACCAGCCACGGCGCTTACAAGTTTACTCGCAAGCCGACCGGTGAAATTCTGGCTATCAGCCGCATTGAAGAGATTCACCGTCGCCTGCCTAACACTCACTTGGTGATGCACGGCTCTTCTTCTGTGCCTCAAGAGTGGCTGGATATGATCAACCAGTATGGCGGTCAGATTCCTGAAACGTACGGTGTGCCGGTTGAGGAGATTCAGAAGGGCATCAAGAGCGGTGTTCGTAAGGTCAATATCGACACTGATAACCGCTTGGCAATCACTGCGGCTATTCGCGAAGCGGCTGCTAAGGATCCGTCTAACTTTGATCCGCGCCACTTCCTGAAGCCGTCGATTAAGTATATGAAGCAAGTCTGCTCTAGACGCTACGAGGCGTTTGGCACCGCTGGCAATGCGTCTAAGATTAAGCAGGTTGGCGTTGAGGTGTTTGCTGCTAAGTATGCTGCTGGCGAACTCGATGCGAAGACGGCAACTGCAGCTGCTGTGTAGGTAGCTATTTTCGTTTAGCTTTATAGCTTCTAGAGAGTCGGGAGTCGATTTTGGTCGGCTCCTGATTTTTAGTAATTAGTGTAGGGCGATTTGGTGTGGTGTCATCCTCGTAAGGATTGGGGGGGTGATTGTAAGGCGGATATTTTTGGCAAAAAAAGAGTTGCTGCGCAGGGCGCTTCGGTGCGCCCCGCACCCCTACCGCTTAAGGCGAACGTCATTGGGATGGGGGTGGTTGATTGTAAGGCGGATATTTTTGGCAAAAAAAGAGTTGCTGCGCAGGGCGCTTCGGTGCGCCCCGCACCCCTACCGCTTAAGGCGAGCGTCGCCTTAAGAATCCCGATAAGAGGGTTGTTGTTGATAGCGTAGGGTGCGGATTTGGCATGCTGGTGGGGACACGCGCTTCGCGCTGCGGACAGTGATCGCTTCGAAGTATGACTAGATCTGGGGCCTGCCATCTTGACCGGCCGCTCGTTCTCATCGCTTCGTTATGAGGCAGCAGCTCCTTTCGGGGGGTGTGGGGGAGTAAGGCCCCCACGAACAGGGAGGGGGCGGGAGGGAAAGTCCCGCGCAGAATTTCTCGCGGTTGGCCTGCTGGTAAGACTAACCTGCAGTCAAACAATGAATATGTCGCTCAGGGCGCTTCGGTGCGCCCCGCACCCCTACCGCTTAAGGCGAGCGTCGCCTTAAGAATCCCGATAAGAGGGTTGTTGTTGATAGCGTAGGGTGCGGATTTGGCATGCTGGTGGGGACACGCGCTTCGCGCTGCGGACAGTGATCGCTTCGAGGTTTGGTCGTCTGAAGCCTCGGTAACTTGTGGTGTGGCCGCTCTGAGGCTTGCCATCTTGACCGGCCGCTCGTTCTCATCGCTTCGTTATGAGGCAGCAGCTCCTTTCGGGGGGTGTGGGGGAGTAAGGACCCCACGAACAGGGAGGGGGCGGGAGGGAAAGTCCCGCGCAGAATTTCTCGCGGTTGGCCTGCTAGTAAGGCGAACCCGCAGTCAACGTTCTACCTAACCAACATATTGACTTACGGGGCTCGGAGTCTTATCGTGAGTAGCTAAGCCGTTTACCCAAATGGCCTCAGAACTCACTAATCTTAGCGCCACCTGAAGGTACGCCAATACCAACAGGCGGCTAACCACCCAGTTTCCAGAGCAAACTAGGCGGCTCGGTTGATTTTACCCTAGCCTCCCCGATTTGCACCAAGCACAGGGTTTGCTAGGGTTTTTGAGTTCTGTTTCCTACCCCATATGACAGGAGACAGAACGTCATGTTTCAACCGATTGGATCGGGCGCGGATGTGCCCACGGATTCGTCTGCGCCGACAGATAAGCGTGAGCCGATTCGCTTGCTGATGTTTGGTTCGCTAGCGGGCGTGCAGAGCATCATAAAATCGCTGCATAAGCGTCAGTTCGCCGAGCCCAACGATTGGAGTCAGCCGATACCGACCGAGCGACCGGGCGAAGTGATGGTAACGCTGACTAAGTATCGTCATCAGCCGTAAACGGTAGGTTGGGTTTCGCAACCCTGCCCGCCTGGCATTGGTGAGCTTGTGAAACCCAGCGGAGCGAAACCGCAGGTGCAATACGAAATCCGACGGTGCAATCTGCTTTAACAAAGCGCTCTTGCTATTGCCCAGAGGCGACTAGCTGTGTCAGCAACGGCCCGATGGCTTGAAAGGCAGACGGTAAAACAGCGACGGTTGCAGCAGCGACGACGATCGTAGTGGCTAATCGTACGAGCTTTTCGGAAGCCTTTTCGTAGGTATCGAATTTGTACTCTAGTTTCTCAAAGCGCTGGTCAACATCCGCCTGAAATTCTTTGACATCGGCTTGAAAGCCTTTGACATCAGCTTTGAAGTCCCTTAGCTCGCTTAGGACATCTGAAAGCTGTATGAGCACGTCGTTAATCGTGGGCTCAGGAGAATTGCTTTGCATACGTTTGGCAGGCTGAATAAGTTTATGGTAGCAAAGTCAATCTACCCAGATGGATCAGGCTTTTGGCATCTGATTCGGCTACACCCACGCGCGATCGCGACCCCGTTCGCCCGCTGATGTTTGGCTCGCTCGACGGCGTGCAGGATATCATCAAAAGGCATAAGCGCAGCTTTGCTGAGCCCAACGATTGGAGTCAGCCAATACCGACCGAACGCCCCGGCGAATCGCCATCGCTAACCGCAAACCGTAAACCGTAGGTTGGGTTTCGCAATTCTCTGCCAATCAATCCAACGTTCGCGCTCTCGCGAAACCCAACGATGCGATCGCTCCATCTAAAGTCAAAGTCACAAACGGAGATATCACCTTGCCGCCATCAGAGCGCGTCAGCAAAATCAGTATCTGGGATAAAGCCGATCGGATGGCGGTGATGATTGCGGGAGGTGTTGCTTTGGGAGCCGCGATCGCACAGATTCCAGGTGCCACTGTCGGTGGCCTGATTGGTGCAGCCTACGGCTGGTATATCAGCTTTGGCAAACTGACATAAGCTTTGATGACCCCGCCTACGATATGTAAACCACCCGCAGCAAAATTCTTTCAGAGCGATTATTCTGTCGGTAGAGCCCGCATTTTCACGCCTCTGTGAGTTCCGAGTCGCCCTTTTCTGGAGAATTTATCCGGCAGTCTACCGAAGCTGTCGGCAGCTTCCTACGGTGGATTGCGGAGCTGATTGTCTCGAAAAATTGGTTTTCGCTGCTGATTGCCATGGCCATTATTGGTCAGGTTTTTCTGAATCCTGGTGCTGGGCTGCTGTTCAAATTTCTAAATATTCCGGTTGAGAATATCCCCGACTGGTATCGCGGTGCGTTTTGGGTAGCGCAGGCCGGGCTGTTGAGCGGCGCGCTGCTGATTGCGGTGCAGTCTATTCCTAGAAAAGCCACCGTCACTGCTGAAGACCTGACCGAGCGCCGAGCGATCAAGGGCTTGCGTCCTTTCAGCCGCGAAGATGCCGAAGTTTACGCCCAGCTGCAGCGTCAGCAAAATCTGCGCGAGTGCCTGGAATCAATCACCAATCCGACCTTTCGCTTTGGCACGCTGCATGGCGAGTCGGGCTGCGGCAAGACCTCATTTTTACAGGCGGGCGTGCTGCCCCAGCTCTCGACAGAGACGGCCAGTCATCGCGCCATCTACGTGCGCTTTAGCGATCAGGAGCCGGTGCAGACGATTGCCAATGCCGTGGCCGAGCAGCTAGAAATTCCGCCAGACTGGCTGCTGCCCGAGGGGGTGCAGCAGGGCGGGCTGCTGATGCTGTTGCAAAAGGCGACCGAAGCCGTCGATCGGCCGCTGGTGCTGCTGTTCGATCAGTTTGAGCAGTTTTTTGTGCACTACAAGCGGCCCGAGCAGCGCGCCCCGTTTGTGAATGCGCTCGCCGCCTGGTATAAAAAACCGGCACTGCAGTCGGTCACGGTGGTGGTGTCGGTGCGCTCTGACCTGTGGTATCAGCTGGATGAGCTATACAAGGCGCTGGGTCACTCGCTCGGCCCGCAGGATATCTTTCGGTTGAACAAGTTTACGCCCAGCGAGGCGGCCCGCATTTTAGGCGTGATTGCCAGCACCGAAGGGCTTGCCTTTGACCGCAAGTTTATCGCTGAGCTGGCGGAGGAAGAACTGGCCGACCGCGAAGACGGCCTGATCTCACCCGTAGATTTGCAGATTTTGGCTTGGATGATTGAGCGACAGACGGGCGCAGAGCTGCGCGCCTTTAACCGCAGCGCCTTTCAAAAGTTTGGCGGCGTCGAGGGGCTGCTGAATCGCTTTTTAGACCGCACGCTAGAGGCTAGAGTCACGACCGGTCAGCGGCAGGCGGCGCTGAAGGTGCTGCTAGCGCTGACGGATCTAGACCGGCAGGTGCGGGCGGGCGTGCTGACGGTGCCGACGCTCAAAGCGAAGCTAAAGGGAACGGCGAAGCCCGAAGAGGTGGATGAGGCGGTAGCCTGGCTGGCCCGCAGCGACGTGCGGCTGATTACGCCGCAGGAGCAACCAGAACAGGGCAGTGTGGGCTATGAGCTGGCCCACGAGCGGCTGATACCGGCGCTGCTGCGGCAGGCGGGGCGAGAGCTGTCGGCGGCGGATAGGGCCAATCGACTGCTCGATCGGCGCGTAAACGAGTGGCTGGGGAATCAGTGCAGCCGTCGCTATCTGTTTGGCCTGCGCGAGCTATGGCAGATCGATCGGCAGCGGCCCTACCTGATGTGGGGCGCGAAGCGAGAGCAGAAAGAGAAACTGCTGCGGCTGAGCCGGCGACGGAACTATGGCATCGCGGCGGGCGTGCTAGCGGCAGCGGTGGTGTCTACCGGGTTTGTCGGCTGGCTGAAGCTGACACCGAGCGGGCAGATTTATCAGATACGGTCGCAGCTCTCGGCGCTGCTAGACGATGCGAACGATGCCATGGTGGCCGATGCGGCAGTCGCGTTTGCAAAAAACAATCAGTGGGAAAAAGCGTTTGGGGTTACACGCAAATATATTCAGGCAGATGCCCTATCGACGCCAAGAGACCAGGGTCTGGCTCAGTTTGTCTCAGGAACCGCTGAATTCTTAGACAGGGCTGAAGCAACAGAAAACAGGCTTGCTCTGCTGAGAAAACTGCAAGGTTTTGCGGAGAGTATTCAGGATGACGGGTCTAAATCGTATGCGCTGAGCGCGATAGCGAGTGCTTATGTCGAGCTAGCGGAGCCGGCCCAGGCGGCTGAGGTGCTCACTGCCGCCCTCAGTGCCGCTCAAAACATTCAGGCTGACAGGTCTAAATCGGATGCGCTGAGCGCGATAGCGAGTGCTGCGGTCGAGCTAGCGGAGCCGGCCCAGGCGGCTGAGGTGCTCACTGCCGCCCTCAGTGCCGCTCAAAACATTCAGGCTGACGGGTCTAAATCGGATGCGCTGAGCGCGATAGCGAGTGCTTATGTCGAGCTAGCGGAGCCGGCCCAGGCGGCTGAGGTGCTCACTGCCGCCCTCAGTGCCGCTCAAAACATTCAGGCTGACGGGTCTAAATCGGATGCGCTGAGCGCGATAGCGAGTGCTGCGGTCGAGCTAGCGGAGCCGGCCCAGGCGGCTGAGGTGCTCACTGCCGCCCTCAGTGCCGCTCAAAACATTCAGGATGACGGGTCTAAATCGGATGCGCTGAGCGCGATAGCAGCTCAGACGATGGCTTTAAGCGATGAAGCGCTAGCCCGAGAGGTCTTAAACGAAGCGCTGCAGACTGCCCGCAAAGAGCGGCTGTCTGTGCCGATGGTAAAAATTGCTAACTTTTATGCCAAGCAGGCTGACTGGGGTCGAACGCTTTACGCACTGAGCACTGTCGAAGATCGTGAAAAAACTGTCGGACTCAGTCAAGTTCTAACCATCCTAGCTGAGCATAAGAACCCAAAATTGATTGCGGGCGCAATTGTCTTAGAAAATGGGCCAAACGGCATTCAGCACGAAGGTCAGTCTGGTAACTATAGGCTAACCGCCAGAATCCAAAGCCCCGATCAAAACTGCGAGCAACGGGCTGACTGGTGGGAAGCGATTACGCCAGAAGGGGCATTGGTTAACCGCCAACTCATCGAAGCCGTTCACAAAACCGAGCAGCCCTTTTCGAGTCCTCCCCTGACGGTCAACGTTCAGCCCGATCAGGCGCTAATCGTTCGCGCTCATTTTTCGGATGTCTACGCCTCTGGGCAAGATCCGCTGCAAGATCCGAGGGTCTCTGGCGGCTACTACGAAAAATCTGGCTACACCGACCAGGCCCTGCGTGGCAGCCTCGCCGAAGGCTTCAAATCCGTCCGCATCTCCGAAAACTTCGCCAAGTGGCTAGAAACTGAGGAGCCGCTGCCCAATCCAGACACCTGCATCGACTAATCTCCCTTCTTCCAAAGGGGGTTGGGGGGATCTACTCGCGCAGCGCCTGCTGATACTGCTGCTCCTTCATCGCCAGTTTTGCCCGCTTCTCCGGCGTCAGCGCCGCATAGCAGTGCGGACAAGCAATCCCCGACTCATACTCTGGCACGACCATATCCGCCGCCGAGATTGGATGCCCGCAGCCGCGACACATTTCATAGCTGCCCGGCGCGAGCCCCTGCCGCACCGCCACCCGCTCATCAAAGACAAAGCACTCCCCCTGCCACAGGCTCTCCTCAGCCGGCACCGCTTCTAAATACTTCAAAATACCGCCCTTGAGGTGATACACCGTCTCAAACCCCTGGCTCAGCAGGTAAGATGACGCCTTCTCACAGCGAATGCCGCCCGTGCAAAACATCACCACTTTCGGGTGCTGCTGCGGGTCAAGCTGCTGCGCATAGCTCGGGAAGTCGCGAAACGACTGCGTCTGTGGATTTTGCGCGCCGGCGAACGTGCCAATGCTGACCTCATAGTCATTGCGCGTGTCGATTACCACCACGTCCGGGTCGCTAATCACCGCGTTCCAATCCTGCGGCTCTACATAGGTGCCCACCTGCTGCGCCGGGCTTACCTGCGGCTGCCCCATCGTCACGATTTCGCGCTTTAGCTTCACCTTTAGCCGCTCAAACGGTGCCTGCGCCGCCTCAGATTCCTTATGCGTCAAATCTTGCAGCCGCGCGTCTTGCCGCAAGTAAGCCAGCAGCGCCTCAATGCCAGCGCGATCGCCCGCCACCGTGCCATTGATGCCCTCCGCTGCCAGCAAAATTGTGCCCTTCAGCTGACGCGATTGGCAGAAAGCGAGGATGCGATCGCGCATCCCCGCGCAATCATCCAGCACCACAAACTTATAAAACGTCGCAATGATCCAAGTCATAACGTAGTCCTTAGCAGACTATACCTTCGGCCACACTCCCCCTTCGGCTACACTTCGCAGCGCGAATGCGCGTGTCCCCTCCGACATCCCAAACCAGCACTCATGCTATCAGCGATAACCCTCTTGTCGGGATTCTTAAGGCGACGCTCGCCTTAAGCGGTAGGGGGGTGGGGCGGGCCGAACCGCCCCACGCAGCCCCTCTAGCAATCAGCCAGAAACCCATCCTAACAATACCGCCCATACACCTGACTTGCCGCCCAGATCGGAAGAGCGCCGTGGAGGGATAATTTTTGAGTCACGCAAGCG
>JAAHIA010000040.1 GCA_010671975.1 Leptolyngbya sp. SIO4C1
TGTGGGAGATGCCTGTGACCCTTTCGATGGCACGAAAGCCCATGCCGTTGAGCGACATCTTGACACACAGCTCTTTGACTTCGGGACTGTAGGATTGCGGCTGTGGGTTTTCGCGGAACTGGCGATTGCAGCCTCGGCAGAGATAGCTTTGTTTGCCGTTGCGATGACCGTTTTTGACGACTTTGCTACTTTGGCAGTGTGGGCAATTCATGAGTAACGCTGATCACTTCATTCTCTATTATGCAACGCCCAAAAAATAGCTTGTAAATTGCCCAGGCTACGCCTAGGACAATAACAATAGTTGCCAGACGAGCCGCTATGCGAATCGCCACGATTACGGCAATGACGATGAGGCAAAATTTACCGATTTCGCCGAGCCGCAGATACCAGGGCCGCGTTTGCCGCTCGATAGCTTTTTTCCGGTGGGCTTTCTGCCGATGCTTGCGAGTGGGGTGCACCGGCGCTGGGTCAAGCTCGGCCTCTAGCTCTCGCATCCGGATCTGAATTTCGCGCGCTTTGAGGGCCTGCTCGCGGCGAGATAGGTCGTCTGTCGGCTCGTGGCGATCCATTATTGAATAACTAGCCCCAGTACGTGAAACAAAATATGGGCCATCATCGCGGCTTCTAAGCCATGCTGCCAATACAGCCAGCCGGCTGCAATGCCCACAAGCGCATTTAACCCAACGATGTAGGCAACCAGGAAGCCAGAGACCTGCGGCACCAGGCTAAACAGCAGCGGCAGATGACCGACGCCAAACAGCAGCGCTGTCACTAGAATAGCGCCCCAGAAAAAGATCGGCTGGGGAGCCCCGCTGCCCTTTTGAAACAGCTTCCAAGGCAGCCAAACCAGCAGCGTCATCAGACCCCAGCGCATCAGGATCTCTTCAGTAATGCCGCCATAGAGGAAGCGCGTCACGGGCGGCAGCAGCGTTTCTGCATTTTCATTCACCGCTAGGTAGGCAGCCGGCAGCTGCGGCTCAGCCCAGGCCTGAATCAGCAGCATGGCAATAAAGACTGCTAGCGTGGCGACGCTGGCAGTTAGCAGCTGCGATCGCAAAACCGGCCCCACCCGCCGCCGCTCATAGAGCGCTGTAATCAGCGGCAGGCGCAGCCCTACCTGCGAGGCCAGGCGCGCCCCTAGCCAGGTCATCACCGTCAGCAAAACAATTGGCTGAATCAGGCTTAACCCCGGCACAGCAGACAGTCCCTCGACAGGCAGCGCTACCAGCAGCAGCGAGAAGACGCCAGCCATACCCAGCAGCCAGAGCGTCCAAAAGGTTCTCGCTTGACCCAACAGACCGCGATCGTTCGGGATTGCTACCATGAAGTCACCTCAATAACTGTGTTGGCTTTAGCCTAGTCAAGAATTGAGACAGCCTCGGTAACTTGTCAGATTTCCTTAAGCAACGGAAATCGGTGTTTAAAGTTCAAACATCAAACGTTAGGAAACTTCGCAGAAACGCGAGGGCGCAGCGCTAGCTCACTTTTAACGTCTGGCTCTCGCCGGTGCCATTTTGACTCACTGCAGACGAAGGACTTTCCATCTGGCTTCTGAGCTTGTCAAGCTGCGCGGTCATGACGCTGGCCATCTTACCCGGCAGGCGCTGCTGCACCCAGCACATGCTCGATGACAGCAGCAGCTCTTTGAGATAGGCAAAGGAAAAATTTTCGGCAGCCGCTGCGATCGCATCGACATCGGTGGCCAAAAGCTGCATTTCAGCCTTGAGCTTTTGATTCCACAGCGCTAAGTAAGCAGCGCGCTCAGCCCGACTAGGTAAGTCAAAGTGATATTTGCGATCAAACCGGCTGGGTCGCTCTAAGATGGCCATATCTAGCCGTTCAGGGTGATTGGTCGAAGCAATCATCAGCACGCCGTCATTGAGCGCAAACCCATCTAGCTCATTTAAAAAGAAGGCGCGATTTTCATCGTCAATCAGCGCGTCTATGTCCTCGATCACCACGATGCAGGGAGCGGCCTCGCGCACCCGATTGAAGGCCAGGCGCATATTGTCGGTGTCAGTGTTTTGGCGCGTTTTGAAACTCTTGATGTACAGGCAGGGATAGCCCACCGTATTTACCAGCGCTTTGACCATGTGAGTTTTGCCGTTGCCGGGCGGGCCAATAAACAGCAGACCGCGCTTCCAGGGCACGTTGTATTCGGCATACATCGCCTTGGCGGCAAAAAACTGCTTGACATCGGCATAGATGTCTTCTTTGAGCGAGCCGGCCAAAACCAGGTTCTCTAGCGTGGCGCTTTGGATGGATTCATAGAGGTCGCGGCTCTTTTGCCAGTGGCCGCCTTCAAACACCATTACCTCTTCACGCACGTCTGAGTTCCAGCGACAGACAGCGGCAAAAAAGTCATCGACTAGGCACTGCTGCTCAGCCAAAATCCAGTAGTAGCGGCAGGTTTCAAAGTAGCCCTGCGGCCAGGATAGCAGCAGCACCATCAGCTGCTGGCCCTGCCAGCTGACGGCAAAGCAGCCGTTCTTTTGCTTATAGCGAGGCATTTGCTTTTTGGCATTCCAGAGCGTCACCGTATGGTTGTGGACGGTCGCAGCGCGCTCGCTAGGGAAATAGCCGGTTGAGCTGCTGACGGTGGCAATCGGACTGAGTTCGCAGTGACCATTTTCTGCGTATTTTTGTAAATCAAAGTAGGTGCTGTCGCCCTCCAGCACAATCTGATCGGGATAGTAGTCGCTCAGCTGCTGGCTGACGTGGTATGCGATCGCGCTGCTAGGCAGTCGCAGCGCATCTAGCATTAGATGGGTCAGGTTCACAGGCCGAGAAGCGGACGAATGAATCATGTGGAGAGCAAAGTAACATCGGTTGGTACAGCAGCTCACTGTGCTACGGGCAGCGCTACGGGCAGCAGGCTTAAGCGCTGTTGCACGCTACTGATAAGCGCCGCTGAGCGGCAATGTGATTAATTACGCCACTAAATTAATTGTGTACCGTTTATCTTGAATCCGTGAAGCGGGGTGTGGCATTTCCTGCTATAACGCAGCTATATTGGCGAATCGCCCTTAGACAGGGTCATATTGACAGACACGAACAGACCACAGGCATCAATCGGCTGAAGGCTATGAGCAATTCAAGCAATCCTTTCATTGGCAACCCGTTTATGCAGGGAACCGCACCGGCTGCAGACCCTGCTCCACCTGCGGCCTCAGCCCGGACACAGTCCCCAGAGGGCAGAACTGCAAAGGCTAAAACGGCAGAGGGGAGGCCCATCGCAGAGGTGACTAAGCGCAGCCCCGCCCCCTTAAACCTGACTAGCGACAGCCTAACGGCTAAAGCCAGCCCAGCAGTGCCTGCCGGCAAAGCTTCGTCCAAAAGTCGCAAGCAGTCTAAGCAAAGCAGCCCGCCGCTGCAGACCGCTCAGCCGGCGTCAGGCTACCGGGTACAGGTGCTAGCCAAAATTCCACTCTCGACAAATACCAATTTGCCCAGCCGCGACTACTTGTGGTTTGCGGTCTATCCGATTATTCCGCGCGTGGGCGACTGCCTGTTTCACGACGGCCGCTATTTTCGGGTGGATGCTGTCTTTTTGTATGAGAATACGACACCGAGCTGGTGCGCTGACATAGAGGTGTCATACTACCCGAGACGTCGGTGAGCGCCTCGGCGATAGCCAGTGCTGCAAAAACTGGCCTAGCCAGTCTGCTACGGCACTGCCATACTGCTGATGCTGATCAAAGTGCGCGCTGCGAGGCTGAGCCCCCGGCAGCACTAGCTGATCGGCCGCATTGGTAGTCCAGTGGTCAATCATGGCCGGCGTAATCTCTGGATGAAACTGCAGGCCATAGGCGCGATCGCGATAGCAGAAGGCTTGGTTGGTAAACGTTTCACCCGTGGCTAGCAGCACCGCGTCAGCGGGCAGCGTGAACCCTTCTTTGTGCCAGTGATAGACCTGCATCCGGGTGGGAAACAGCGCTGCACCTGCTGCAGTCGCTTGAATAGAGTAGTAGCCGATTTCACGCAGCGCCGAGGGGTGAGGCGAGACGGCAGCACCGAGGGCTTTAGCCAGCAGCTGCGCCCCAAGACAAATTCCTAGGTAGGGCAGTTCAGCGGTCAAGACGGCCTCCAGCCAAATCAGCTCATCGCGAATAAAGGGCAGCGCTGCACCGTCGTTAGCGCTCATGGGTCCCCCAAAAATAATGACGCCGGCATACTGTTCCAAGTTGGCAGGCAGCGTCTGGCCTAGCGCTGGGCAGCAGAGGTCTAGCCCATAGCCCTGCGCCGATAGCTGTTGGCCAACCAGTCCAGCAGTTGAGGTTGCTTGATGAACCACAGTTAGGATGCGAGAAGATGCCATAGGAAATCGTTGGGTTAAGTAGCTGTGTTCAAACGAGCTCGAGTAAAATAGAAACTTTTTAGGTATCTACAGACTGAGCGGAGATACGTCAAACCTCGATTTTACGTCGACTTTATCGACCTTCTTCACAAAAGCTTCAATCTAAATCAAGGGATTGGTAATTCCCATCCAAAAGCCTTCAAGCACAGTTAGAAATCGTGATAGAAGTCTCGCATATGCATTCAGGCAACTGAATTGCATCTGCTGGAAAACAGGAGTTAGTTTGAGACAGTTTTGCTCTTGAGAGAGCATTTATTCCAATTGTTTCGACACTCCTTAGAACAACAAGAGCCGCTTATTTCAAGCAACGAGAGGAATGGATCATATCTGTTCCTCTTGTGCTTTAAAGCATAATTTTTTACAGAGATTTAGATTCAGTTGAACGCTCAAGCAGCGCCGCAGGGCTAATGTTGCGATTTTGTTAGCATTTTGAAGAGTCGGGAACCTCAGGGCCGAAAAACGATACTTAAGAGTAGAGAGCACTGGGTAGCTCGTTAGGGCGCACAGCTATCTCTTCGGCTTCTACCGCTTGTGTTTATGACTGTTTCTGCCGATCAATCACTATCTACGTTTCAACGGTCTACTAGTTCCCCTCAGCACGCTGCCAATACTGACTTGCAAGCGCTGCTGCCGCTAGTTTCAATTGTCATCCCGGCTTACAACGAAGCGCTGATTATTGAGCAAAACCTGCATATTCTCTGTGACTATCTTGAGTCTTTGAGCGCTCAGTATCGCTGGGAAATTTTACTAGTCAATGATGGCAGCCGAGACAATACCGGCTTAGTGGCCGAGGCTGTTGCCGATGTGCGATCGCACATTACGGTGCTCCATCATTCGGTCAATAGGGGGCTAGGTCAGGCCCTCAAAACCGGGTTTGAGCATTGCCAGGGCCGCTACGTTCTGACGCTCGATCTCGACCTCAGCTATGCCCCAGAGCATATTGCGCTGCTGCTAGAAGAAATTCAGAGCAAGCAGGCTAACGTCGTGGTGACCTCGCCCTACATGCGCGGCGGTCGGGTGTCTAACGTGCCCTGGGCGCGGCGGTTGCTCAGCGTCTGGGCCAATCGCTTTCTCTCGGTCGCCGCTAAGCGCGACGTGAAAACGCTGACCGGCATGGTGCGGGCCTACGATGCAGACTTTCTCAAGTCTTTGAGCTTTCGAGCCACCGGCATGGACGTCAACCCGGAGGTGCTCTATAAGGCCAAAATGCTGAAGGCAACCGTGACCGAGGTGCCGGCTCACCTACACTGGCGCACGGCGGCCCAGCCCGATACGGCCCGTCGACCGCAGGCAAGACGCAAGTCGAGCATGAAGATTTTGCGCCAGAGCTGGTCCGTCTTTTTTTATGGCTTTGCGTTTCGGCCGGTGATGTTTTTTGTGATTCCTGGGCTGCTGCTGCTAGTAGGGTCGGGGATAATCCACCTGCATGTGCTGCTGCACTGCGTTGCCGTCTATCGCGAGCTGCTGCAGACCAGTGTCGCTGCTGAGCCAACTCAGGCCATTTCTCAAGCTTTTTTAGACCACCCGCATGATTTTTTACTGGGTGGCGTCACGCTGATCTTATCTATTCAACTGCTGAGTCTGGGCCTTTTGGCCATGCAAATGAAGCACTACTTTGAAGAGAGTTTTCATTTGGGCACTCAGACATACCGAGCAGCGCGGGCTCACCACTCAGCCGATGAGCTGCGGTAGAAACGCGCCATCACGGCTGAGCTAAATCCACCTTTCACTATCTTAAAGAGGAGACCGATTAAGTCATGGTTAATATGATGCCGAAGCCGGCTGCTTCTATGCAGCTGCCGTCCGATCAGAATGCTTCCGGACGGACGCTGGGGGCAGAAGAAATTCAGCTGCTGAGCGAGGCGATTAACAGCGGAACGCTGACCAGCACCAAAGGCACCTTTGTTAAAGCACTGGAGCGCGATTTTGCTGAGCTGCTTGGTATCAAGCACGCCTATGCCTGCGCGTCGGGTTCAGCAGCGGTACACGTGGCGATCGCAGCGATTGATCCAGAGCCGGGCGATGAAATTATCACCACCTCAGTCACCGACATGGGGGCGCTGACACCGATCCTGTATCAGGGCGCGATTCCGGTATTTGCCGACGTTGACCCCACCACCTGGAACGTGACGGCCGAAACGATTGAACAGTGCATCAGCGATCGCACCAAGGCCATTATCGTCACGCACCTGTTTGGCAATCCCTGCAACATGACTGAGATTATGGCGCTGGCTGAGGCGCGCGGCATCCCAGTGATTGAGGATACGGCTCAGTCCTTTTTAGCAACGCACAATCAACAGCCCGTGGGCGCGATTGGCGCGATTGGCTGCTTTAGTCTGCAGCAGGGCAAGCACATCACGACCGGCGAAGGCGGCCTGGTGGTGACTAACGACGATGCGCTGGCGCGTCGCATGTACCTCTATATCAATAAGGCCTGGGGCTATGGCGATCCCAAGCCCGACCACTATTTCCTAGCGCTCAACTATCGCATGACCGAGCTGCAGGGGGCCGTGGCCTGTGCGCAGCTGACAAAGCTACGCGGCGTGGTCAACAAGCGGCGGCGCCTGGCCAATCGGCTGACCAGCCTGATTCGCGATCTGGCCGGCATTACCCCGCCGCAGCAAGATACACGCAACGCGCATGTGTTCTGGAAGTACTGCTTGATGGTTGATAGCGAAGTGATTCCGGACGGTGCGGTGGGCTTAGCCAAGTGGCTCAAAGAAAACCGAGGCATTTTCTCCGCACCGCGCTACATTCAAAAGCCGGCATTTCGCTGCGCCGTCTTTCAGGACCAGCGCACCTTTGGCAGCTCACGCTTCCCGTTCACGCTAGCGCGCCCAGAGGCAGTTAACTATGACGAAGCCAAATTCCCAGGCACCTTCCAAGGGCTAGAGCATGTGCTGGTGCTGCCCTGGAATGAAAGCTACACCGAGGAGCACGTGGCTTACATTGCCCAGTCGCTAAAAGACGCGGTAGCAGCGCTCAGTGCCGCCTAGTGAGACGACCCAAAGCTGCAGGATGACCCTAGCGCCGGTCTCATCTGGGCCGGCAACAGCCCACTTTAGCTATTTGAATATCTGGTTTTAACAACATGACACCTTTGAAATTTGGCCTGATCGGGGCCGGCGCGATCGCGCAAACTCACGTACAGGCGTTTGAGCATACCGAGCTAGCGACGCTCGTAGGCATTGCCGACATTCGGCCAGAAGCCGCCAAAGCACTGGCAGAAAGCGCTACGTGCGACCATTTCAACGCCTATGAGACTATGGCTGAGCAGTGCGACCTCGATGCCGTGATTATCTGCACCCCGCCAACGACCCACCCTGAGATTGCACTGTATTTTCTCAATCGTGGCGTGCACGTTCTGTGTGAAAAGCCCTTCAGCATCGATGTTGAAAGCGCCCGCGAGATGACGGCTGCCGCTGAGCAAAATGGCGTACTCATCACGATGGCCTCGAAGTTTCGCTATGTCGAAGACACGATCAAGGCCAAGAGCATCGTGCAGTCGGGCATCCTGGGCGATATTGTTCTATTCGAGAACGCTTTTACCGGGCGCGTGGCTATGGGCAACCGCTGGAACGCTGACCCGGCCGTCAGCGGGGGCGGCGTGCTGATTGATAACGGCACTCATTCGGTCGATATCATGCGCTATTTTCTTGGTCCCCTAGCCGAAGTGCAGGTGGTTGAAGGTAAGCGCATCCAAGGTCTGCCGGTAGAGGACACGGTGAGAATTTTCGTCAAGAGCACGCAGGGCGTGATGGGCAATATCGATCTCTCCTGGAGCATCAACAAAGAGCTCGACTATTTCGTGCGTATCTACGGCGCTGACGGCACCGTTTCTATCGGCTGGAAAGAGTCTAAATATCGGCAGCATTCTAGCCGCGACTGGGTGGTCTTTGGCGACGGCTACAGTAAGGTCAAAGCCTTTACTAATCAGCTTAATAACGTTGTTCGCGCCATTCGCCAGGAAGAACCGCTGCTGATCACAGCAGCCGATGCGATCGCGTCGGTGGAAGTCATCAGCGCGGCCTATGAGTCCCTACATCAGAGCCATTGGACACAGATTGCTCACCTCAGCGACAGGCTCCAGAATCAGCCCAGCCTGATCGGAGCGGGCGCATGAGCGTCAGGGTTCATCCGACCGCCATTGTGGAGGACGGCGTCACCCTCGGGGACGGGTCCTCCGTTTGGGACAGCGCCCACATCCGCCGCGATACGCGCCTGGGTGAGGGCTGTATCGTTGGTGGCAAGAGCTATATTGCCTACGGTGTGACGATCGGCAACCGGGTCAAGATCAACGCCTTTGCCTATATCTGCAACGGCGTCACGCTGGAGGACGGCGTGATGATCAGTGCCGGCACCATTTTCACCAACGACCGGTTTCCGCGTGCCGCTACGCCCGATTTGAAGGCGCTGTATACCTCTGACCCGGATGAACACACGCTGCCAACCTTAGTGCGCGAAGGGGCCACCATTGGCGCGCGCTGCGTGATCGGCAACGATCTCTCGATTGGCCGCTTTGCCATGGTCGGCATGGGGTCGGTGGTAACCAAGTCGGTGCCTGACTTTCATCTAGCCTACGGCAGCCCGGCCCGCTCGGTTGGCTGCGTCTGTCGCTGTGGTCAGCCGCTGCTGCGCTTTGCAACCACCGAGGCAGCTAGCTTTGCAAAGCCGGTGGCCTGCGAGGTCTGCGGGCTCACCTACCAGATTCAAGACGGCACAGTGACCGAGCTGACGCCGCCGGGAGGGCACACGCAGTCATGACGCAGTCTCAAGAACGCTGGGCAATTGTCGGCGGCGGTATGCTAGGCATGACGCTGGCCTATCGCCTCGCGCAGGCTGGCAAGCAGGTAACGCTGATTGAAGCGGCCCCCGAGCTGGGAGGACTCGCCAGCGCCTGGCAGCTGGGCGATATTACCTGGGACCGGCACTATCATGTGACGCTGCTGTCAGATTTGCGGCTGCGATCGCTGCTGCAAGCGCTTGATCTAGAGCAAGACATGCGCTGGGTTGAAACTAAGACCGGTGTCTATGCCCAAGGCCAGCTCTATTCAGTCTCGAATGCGATTGAGTTTCTCAAATTTCCGCCGCTGCGGCTGATTGACAAGCTGCGGCTGGCGGCGACCATCCTCTATGCCTCTCGTATTCGAGACTGGCGACGGCTGGAGCAGATTTCGGTCAGCCAGTGGCTAAAGCGCTGGTCGGGCAGACGTACGTTTGCCACCTTTTGGAAGCCGCTGCTGCGGGCCAAGCTCGGCGACAACTATAAGATTGCCTCAGCTGCCTTTATCTGGGCAACGATTGCTCGCCTCTATGCAGCGCGGCGTTCGGGCTTAAAAAAAGAGCTGTTTGGCTATCTGCCTGGCGGCTACAGCCGGCTGCTGCAGCGCTTTGCGACCCGCCTTGTAGACCAGGGGGTTGAAGTTTTGACCAGCGCCTGGGTACAGGAAATTCGCCGCAGCCAGTCGCAGCTGCAGGTTACCTACACCGCCGCTGGGGCCGTACAGCTGCGCCAGTTTGATCAGGTCGTGGTTACCGCCGTTGCGCCGGTTGCAGCTCAGATTTGTCGAGGACTCAGCGCAGACGAGTATCAGCGCCTACACCAGATTACCTACCAGGGTATTTTGTGCGCTTCGCTAGTGCTCAAGCAGCCTATTTCGCCCTACTACGTCACCAACATTACCGATAGCAACGTGCCCTTCACCGGCATTATCGAGATGACGGCGCTGGTTGACCCAGCTGAATTTAGCGGTCGAACGCTGGTCTATTTACCTAAGTATCTACCGGCCAACGATCCTGATTTGCAGCTCAGTGACGAAGTGATTCGTCAGCAGTTTATTGACGCACTAGAGCGGCTATATCCGCAGTTCCAAGCGTCCGATGTTTTAGACTTTAAAGTCTCTCGGGTTAAGTATGTGATGGCGCTGTCAACGCTGAACTATTCGACGCAGCTGCCACCGATGCAGACTTCTGTACCAGGGCTACATATTGTCAACTCAGCGCATATCCTCAACGGTACGCTAAACGTGAATGAGACAGTGCAGCTAGCTGAGACAGCGCTACTAGCGCTGCTTGAGGCTGATTGCCCTCGGCTACATCCACTCATGGTGTCGACCTAATCTGCTTTTTGTATTTAGTTGCTCAGCTAGCAGCTAAACGCCTTTTGCCAAAGCATCTATCTAGCGTTATGAAACTCTCTCACCTGTCATCTCTCACATCATCAGCGCGCGATCGCACGCGTGCAGGCACTAGTCTCCTACCGTGGGCAGCTGTTTCAACCGTGATTTTGGTCGGCATCTTTTTTCGGTTTTATGGGCTCAGTGACAAGCTGTACTGGCTAGACGAGGTTGACTTTTCAATGCGCATCTCTGGCTATTCGCTAGCCGAACTCAGGCAGATTTTACTCGCGCAGCCAGTCATTAGCGCTGAGGCTCTGAACAGCTATCAGTTTCCTAGCGATCGCACCGTAGCTGATGTGCTACACAGCCTGTTTTTAGAGAGCACCGATCAGGCGCCGCTGTTCTATATCTTCACCAAGTACTGGACACAGCTAATTGGCGGTTCAATTGCAACGGTGCGAGCAGCCTCAGCAGTCACGAGTCTCTTCTCTTTTGTCGGTATCTACTGGCTGACGCAGGAGCTGTTTCATTCGCAAACGGTCTCGCGGATAGCGCTGCTGCTCGTAGCGGTTTCGCCAATTCATATTATCTATGCTCAAGAAGCCCGTCCCTACAGTCTGCTGATTGTCAGTATCCTTTTTTCAACCGCGATTCTGCTGCGAGCGCTGAAGCGTCAAACTCGGTCCTGGTGGATGGCTTACACGCTGAGCCTAATTTTTGGCATCTATGCTCATCTGATATTTGGCCTCGCTGCGATCGCGCAGGGGCTCTATGTGCTTGGAACTGCTAAAGCTCGCAGTCGACAGTCCCTGCTCTCTTTTCTCAAAGCGGGCTGCATCAGCCTGGTAGCGTTCTCTCCTTGGCTGGTCATGGCCATTCGTCAGCCCTCGACTCAAACCGTTGGCTTTATTCTCGACCTGCAGTGGAATCCGCTGTATCGCCTGGTGCGAGTCGCTGGTATTTTGAGTCGAGCCATCTTAGACTTTGGCACCGGGCAAATTCTATCTTGGCAGATTGTAATTCTATCTACTCTACTGGTTGGCTGCGTTATGCTGCTGCTGGCCTACGCAGTTTACGCACTAGTGCAACAGACACCGCGCGCGGTTTGGCTACTGCCGGTGATGCTGATAGTGTTTCCAGCGGTTCTGCTAATTACGCCCGATGTTTTGATTGGCACCCAAACGGGCACCACTCGCTATCTGCTGCCAGTTATGCTGGGCTTGCAGCTAGCGCTGGCCTATTTGCTAGGAACGCAGTTAGCTAGGGCCAGTCGGCCAAATCGGCAGATATGGCAGTTGCTGACGGTGATTGTTGTTGCCTGCGGCATTTTTTCTGCTGGGCTACGCACTCAAACCGTTCTCTGGTGGGATCAGCTGCCGCATATCCTTGGTGAGATTCCAGCCGATGTCGCCTATATTAATCAAGCGCAGCAGCCGCTGGTAATTGTGGATGCAGATAGAAAAGTCAATGTGATCTTTGCTCACGTACTATCGCATCAGCTAGCAGCCGATCGACAGCTGATCTTTCTTGCGCCGCCCTATGCCGATGCCCTGCCAGAGCGGTTCTCAGATATTTTCTTGTTCAAACCTTCTGGCTCCCTACGTTCAAACGCTCAGCAAGCGTACGAGGCAGAAGCTGAACAGCTCACCAAGTTTTTATGGAAACTAAACCCTGAATGATGCTGAGTGTCAATTAAGAGATATCAACCCAGTGGGTGAGCCGATATGACAATTTCCAACAGGCTAAAACAATCGAGCGAATGGGGGGCCGTGTGCCGGCCCGATAGCGCGCAGCCGCTGCAGCTAGAGACTGTCAAATGCTGCATCTGTGGAACAGAAGAGGTCGAGCCGCTGGCCGTAGGAGAAGATTTTGAATATCGCACCAGTCCCGACTTTTTCCTAGCGGTACAGTGTCGGCGCTGTCGGCTGGTCTATTTGAGCCCCCGACCGGCACTCACCGAGTTTGATCGCATCTATCCACCGGACTATCACGCCTTTGATTTCTCAGCCGATCAGTTTGGCTTGGCCTACCGAGTCAGACGCTGGCTAGAGGCGCGGCGGCTGCTTGCCTGCTGTCAGTCGCTGGGGCCGCGTGCGCGCATTTTAGATGTGGGCTGCGGTGACGGGTTTCACCTCTCGCTGCTCAAGCAGTTTGGTAAACCCAGCTGGCAGCTAGAGGGCGTAGACGCTAGCGAACGAGCAGTTGAGGCCGGTCGCAAAGCTGGCCTGACCATTCATTTGGGGACTGTTCAAGCAGCAGATCTGCCAGCGGCCAGCTACGATTTGGCCTTTTTGATCGCCACGATTGAGCATGTAGACAATCCGACTGAGGTACTAGCTGCCGTGAGACGGCTGCTGAGGCCGGGCGGTCGGGTAGTCATCGTGACTGACAACACCGACGCCTGGGACTTTCATTTGTTCAAGCGCCGCTACTGGGGCGGATATCATTTTCCTCGCCACTGGACGCTGTTCAACTCGGCGAATATGAGGACACTGGCTCAGGCAGTTGAGATGGAAGTTGTGCAGCTGACCACCGTGGTCAGTCCGGTCAACTGGGTGTACTCCATTCGCAATGCGCTGGTCGACTGGCGCGCACCCGGCTGGCTTGTCCGGCAGTTTAGTCTCAAGTCGACGCTCTCGCTCGGGGTCTTCACGCTATTCGATATGGTGCTGCAAAAGCTCGGTCGAGGCGCTTTGATGAGGGCTACCCTGCAGCGTCCGCAGGGCTCACTGCCAGAAGAGTCTACCCAGCGTTTGAGAGGTTAATGATGAGAACAACTCAGCCACAGGTTGCAGTGATTGGAGCCGGTATTGCTGGGCTCACCGCTGCTGGTGTACTCAGGCGACAGGGAATTGCGGTCACTGTCTATGAGGCCGGCAAACAGATTGCCGGCCTGGCCAGCAGCTTTCACGATACGGACGGCTTCACTTATGACTTTGGCGCTCACTTTCTCACCAACCGGCTAGCAGCCGCAGCCGGTATTGGCGCATACTGTCGCACGGTCAAGCACTATGGCGAAGCTGTCTATCTCGGCGGCAAAACTTACGGATACCCGTTTGGCCTGCTGCAGAACCCGCGCTACTTGGTTAGCGGTTTGGCAAGCCGTTTGAGCAGCCGCGATCGCACTAGGCGCTACAGCTCTGCAGCTGAGTGGTTCCGGGCTAGCTACGGTCGGACGCTGGCCAATGAGGTAGCGCTGCCGCTGCTTGAAGCCTGGTCAGGCGCGGCGGCCTCAGACCTCGCGGCCTCTGTCGGTGAGAAAATGCACAGCAGCGTATTTCAAACGCTGTCTCTCAAGCTGGCGAGCCAAGTGTCTGGTCGCGCCGTGGGCAGCGGCTATAGCCATGAGGTACCGGAGCATCCTTCTGTTTGGCACGTCTACCCCAAAGGCGGTCTGAGCCGGCTCTGCGAAGCCTTGGCGAGCGAAGTCAAGGACGCCATTCAGCTAGAGTCGCCGGTAGAAGCCATCTTGGTAGACAACCATCGCGTTGCGGGCATTCGCGTGCGGGGCAAAGAGCAGCCAGCGTCAGCCGTGATCAGCACGGCTCCCTGCCACATTCTGTCGCGGCTGGTGCAGGGCACCGAGCGGCTGGCGCCTTTGGCTCAGCTGCGCTATCGGCCGATGACGTTTGTGAATCTGCGGTTGGAGGGGCGCGGCCTCTTGAAAGATACGGTCGTGTGGCTGCCAGAGAAACAGTTTCCGTTCTTTCGGCTGACCGAGACGCCGCTGTCAATGCCTTGGCTTGCCCCAGCCGGCAAGACGCTGATTACAGTTGATTTTGGCTGTCAGGTCGGTGATCAGATTTGGACCATGCCGGATGAGGCCCTGGGCGAACTGTGTATTGAGCATCTGCAGCCGCTGATTCCAGACGGGCGGCGGCGCTATCTAGGCTGTCGCGTGCTGCGCACGCCCATCGCCTATCCGGTCTTTCTCAACCAGTATGAGGAAACCCGCCGGCAGCTAGAGCAGTCTACTGGCGTTGAGGGACTTTACAGCATTGGTCGCAATGGCGAGTTCTCTCACAGCCTGATGGAAGATGTCTACTGGCGCACGCGCCAACGCGCTCACCAAATCTTATCTGAACTCCCTATCTTGTCGTCGCCTGCCTTAGTTCACTAAATGAGACACCCTAAGCCGCTTGCCAGCCTCTCACTAGACTTAGACAATCAGTGGACCTATATGAAGATCCACGGCGATGCCGGGTGGGACACTTTTCCGTCCTACTTAGAGACGGTGGTGCCGCGCACGCTGTCCTTGCTAGACGAGCTCGGGCTAAAGATTACCTACTTCATCATCGGTCAAGATGCGGCCTTAGCCAAAAATCATGCGGCGCTGCGCGCGATCGCAGCCGCCGGCCACGAGATTGGCAACCATTCGTTTGACCATGACTCTTGGCTACACCTGCACAGCGATGCCGCTATCGAGCAGGACATTGCTCAGGCAGAAACTGTGATTGAGCAGGCAACCGGACAGCGCCCGGTGGGCTTTCGCGGGCCTGGCTACAGCCTGTCTGAGTCGGTGCTGCAAATTTTGGCCCAGCGCGGCTATCAGTACGATGCCTCTACGTTTCCCACATTTTTAGGCCCGCTGGCTCGCGCCTACTACTTTATGACCGCCAAGGGCCTGACACCGACAGAAAAAGAACAGCGCAAAATGCTGTTTGGCGGCTTTCGCGACGGCTTTCAGCCGCTGAAACCCTACCGCTGGCTGGCGACCGAGCAGCCGCTGGTCGAGATTCCAGTGACGACGATGCCAATTTTTAAGGTACCGATTCACTTTAGCTATATTTTGTATCTGGCCGGCTATTCAAGTGCGATCGCGCTGCTCTACTTCCGACTGGCCCTGCTGCTGTGCAAACTGACTAAAACGCAGCCGTCGCTGCTGCTGCACCCGCTCGACTTCTTAGATGAGAGCGATGCGCCTGAGCTAGCCTTTTTTCCCGCGATGCAGCTGCCCAGCTATAAGAAGCGAATTGTGCTGCGCAAAGCCCTCAAGATGATGGGTCGCCAGTTTGAGATTCTGCCGATGGGAGCTCACGCTCGGGCCTTGCAGCAGCAACGCCCCCAGCGACAGGGCATGAATCCCAAATTTCAAACGCCGATTGCTCGACTAGCCTAGGCTGGCATAGCCAAAGGTGATGTTGAAATCAGCGCACCAGATGGCGACAGACTGATAGCTGTCTAGGTTGAGACTGCTCGGCAACCGGTAGCGCTGCGCGCCGCTAAAGCGCTGTAGGTCGGCCACCACCGTATAGTCAGCCTCGGCCAGGTTAACCGGAACAGTAGCCCCGTTATAGAACACTACCTGCACGGTTGGGCCGCGTGCGGTGTCAAAGGCTGCATCAAATTCGAGGTAGCGCTGTCCGTTTTCTTCCACAATCCGGGCACCGCCGGTGGTGGCATGAGAGCGATCAACGGTGACAAACTGTCCCTGCGACAGCGGCCGCGCCGCCGCCTGTGCCACCAGCGTCTCAGTCGATGATGCGGCTAGCGGGGCGACCGGTTCTGCAATCCCTTTTGCCTGGGCAAAGGAAACGACTGAGCCAGTGAGCATTAGGGCTGACAGACTGGTGAAGAGGAACGTTTTCATGCGATGTGTTCTCCGAGGTGGTTGACTAGCGGCTGAAGCTTGCCGCCTTAATAATGACTATCGGCTCTCTAGCTGAGTCGCAGATGATAGCCTTCTGAGCTCGCTATAATAAGCGTCTGGCAATTGACTGAAAAGTACGAAAAACGAGTGATTTGGGTCACTTGAGGCGGTTTAGCTGGCTGTGACGCGATGGGATTTTCTGCGGCGGTCGAGCCTTTTACAGCGCTCTGGCCGCATGATCGACATTTTGAAAAATACGCCTCGGCTGGTGCGGCTGGTGTGGAACGCAGCGCCAGTCTGGCTGCTGCTAAATATCGGGCTGATGCTGCTCAACTCGCTTGGGCCAATCGTTCAGCTCTATGTCGGCAAGCTGATTGTCGATCAGGTAGTGGCGCTGGTCGAAGCTGGCACGCTGGTCTTGCCGCGATCGCTGATTTGGCTAGTCGCGGCTGGCTTTGCCTTGAGAGCGCTCGGGGCGCTACTGCAGCAGGCCAGCACCTACGTTGGTCGAGTGCTAGAAGATCAGTTTTTACTCTATGCCAACCTGCGGCTGCTGAAGCAGGCTACCCGACTCGATTTGGCCTATTATGAATCTTCTCAGTTCTATGATGTGCTCAATCGGGCTCAGCAGAGCGGCAGCCGCTATCCGCTGCTGGTGGTGCGGCTGTTTACTAGCCTGCTCGGGCAGCTGACTCAGTTTGGCGGGCTGCTGACGCTGCTGCTGCGGTTTAGCCCCTGGGTGACGCTGCTGCTGCTGGTGAGTACGCTGCCGACCTTTTGGATTGGCGTGCACTATTCTCAGCGGCGCTATCGCATGACCCGCTGGCAGACCCCAGCGCGGCGGCAGGCCGACTATTTTGGTGAGGTTTTGACCGAGCCGCAGTATGTCAAAGAGGTGCGGCTGTTCAACCTAGGTCACTATCTAGTCGATCAATATCGCCGCATTCGTGAAACGTTTAACCAAGAGTCGCGGCAGCTCGCGGCGCGGCAGTCAATGGCACAGTTTAGTCTAGAGCTCATTTCAGCAACCGGATTCTACAGCGCCTATGCCTTGGTGATTTGGCAGGGGGTGCGAGGGCTGGTGACCATTGGCGACCTGACGCTCTACGTGGGCGCGTTTCAGCAGGCGCAGGGCGCCGTTGAGGGGATTTTATCCAGCATTGCCAGCCTCTATGAATACAATCTCTACGTATCGCAGTATTTTGAATTTTTAGACCTGGAGCCGCAGGTCGTCAGCCAGCCGCATCCAAAGCCGTTTCCCACACCGATTCGGCGGGGGCTGATGCTAGATCGGGTCAATTTCACCTATCCCGGTGCTAGCGAACCGACGCTAAAAGAGATTTCGCTACAGGTACAGCCGCAGGAATGCATTGCGCTGGTTGGGCTCAACGGCTCCGGCAAAACCACGCTGCTGAAGCTGCTGACGCGACTCTACGACATTGACTGTGGCGAGATTTCAATTGACGGCGTCTCTCTTCAGCAGTTTGCGCTGAGCGATCTGCGTCGCAACATCGGCGTATTATTCCAGGATTTTGCTCGCTATGCGCTGAACGTAGAAGACAATATCGGCTTTGGCAACTTGGCGAAGCGAGACGATCGGCGCAGAATTCAGCGATCGGCGGCGGATGCGGGCGCCATCGAGGTGATCGAAGAACTCAGCGACGGTTACGAGACCATCTTGGGCAAAATGTTTGCTGGCGGCGTCGATCTTTCAGGCGGACAGTGGCAGAAAATTGGCCTGGCGCGCGCCTTTATGAGCGAAGCGCAGATTTTGATTTTAGATGAGCCAACCGCTGCAGTCGATGCGATCGCAGAGCACGATCTGTTCCAGCGTTTTCGCCAGCTAACCCAAGGCAAAATGACCTTTTTAGTTAGCCATCGCTTCTCCACCGTGCGGATGGCCGATCGCATTGTCGTGCTCGAAAAAGGCCGCATCGCTGAGATTGGCACGCACGATGAGCTCATGGCGCAGCAGCAGCGCTATGCGCAGATGTTTCAGCTGCAGGCAGCCAGCTACATCGATGACCCTGAATAGACAAAACCGAATAGCGGCTCTGTATAGTAAAGGTAGAGCAAGTACGCAGTTTCAACTGGGCAGGAGTGACACCGATGAACAGAGAGATTAATAAGCTATGGCTATGGGCTGGGGCATTCGGTACCCTACTGCTGCTGTGGATTAGCATCAGCCTGCTGGTTTAAGCACAGTGGAGCTCCTGCCAGAAGTTTCACAAAAACAGACGCTAGTCGTAGGAGCCAGCCAAGGCATTGGGCTAGGCTTTGTGCAGCAGCTGCTCGAGATGCCTAACATCGCACAGGTATTTGCCACCTATCGCAGCCCAGAGCGGGCAGCCGCGCTGCTAGAGCTGGCTAACCAAGCTGAGCGACTACACTGCCTGCCGATGGATCTGACCGATGAGGCACAAATCGCGACGGGCCTGGCTCAAATTCAAAGTGCAGCCAATC
>JAAHIA010000400.1 GCA_010671975.1 Leptolyngbya sp. SIO4C1
TGGCAGCGCAGCCAGGAAATCACCGATAGTCTAGTCGATCTGCTCATTGGCATCATCCACCGCGTCAATGTGACTGCTGAACGACGGGTAGAGAAGGATTTGGTCGAAGAATTTAAGAAGGTCAACAACAAATCGCAGCTGCTGTTTGAGATTGCTGAAGCGTCGCTGAAATCACCTGAGGAGCTGGTTAAAGACGTTGTTTACCCAGTCGTTAGCCCAACAACACTGAAAGCTGTTATCAAGGAATACAAGTCAACTGGGCAGACCTACCAAACCAAGGTCTATACGCTCATGCGCTCGTCCTATGTTCATCACTACCGGCGGATGGTGCCCCAGATTCTTGATACCCTAGAGTTCAAGTCCAACAATCCCAGCCATCGCCCCGCTATCAGGGCGGTAGAGCTGCTCAAAGCGTATCGGGAAAGCACTCAGCGCTACTACGACCCACACGAGACAATTGTGATTGAGGGCGTTATCAAGAAGGATTTACGAGACGTTGTGATTGAAACAGATGCTGACGGCCAGCAGCGGCTCAACCGCGTCAATTATGAAATCTGTGTGCTGCAATCGCTCTCGTAGCGATTGCGCTCCAAAGCTATTTGGGTTGCCGGAGCCAAGCGCTACTGTAACCCTGAAGAGGACTTGCCCCAGGACTTTGAGGGGCAGCGAGAAACCTATTATCAGGCACTCAGTCAGCCCTTGGATGCTGGTACGTTTATCCAGTCATTGCAAAAAGAGATGACGACAGCATTGGATCTGCTGGAGCAAGGCTTACCCAAGAATGACGCGGTCAAAATCCTGAAGAAGCACGGTAGTCACAACGGCTGGATTTCCCTAATGCCGCTAGATAGGCAGCCTGAACCCACTAATCTGATGCAGCTGAAGCGGGAGGTGGACCAGCGCTGGCCGATGACCAGCTTGCTAGATGTGTTGAAGGAGACGGATTTACGAGTTCAGTTTACCGATCTGTTTCAGCATGTGGGTGGCCGTGAGAGCATGGACCGCAGTACCTTGCAGCGGCGGCTATTGCTTTGCTTGTATGGCATTGGCTCTAACACTGGCATGAAGCGAGTTTGCGCCGGGATTGAGAGTGATTCAGAGCGCGATCTGCGCTACGTCAAGCGACACTACATCCACCGAGAGTATCTACGCAACGCGATCGCTCAGGTCGCTAATGCCGTCTTCCAGGTGCGTAAAGACAACATTTGGGGAGCGGGCAGTACCACTTGTGCCTCTGATGCCAAGAAGTTTGGGGCCTGGGACCAGAATCTGATGACCGAGTGGCACATTCGCTACAACGGCAGAGGGGTGATGATCTACTGGCACGTGGAGAAGAAATCAGTCTGTATCTACTCCCAGCTCAAGACCTGCTCGTCGTCTGAGGTGGCGGCCATGATGGAGGGGCTGCTGCGGCACTGCACCGACATGAAGGTCGAGCGCAACTACGTTGACACCCACGGTCAAAGCGAAGTTGCGTTCGCCTTTTGCCACCTGCTGGGGTTTAATCTGATGCCCCGCATCAAAAGCATTGGCAAGCAGCGGCTGTATCCGGTAGATACAGGGCTGAAGGCGAACTACCCTGAGCTAGAGCCGGTGCTATCGCGTCCCATCAACTGGCAGCTAATCCGTCAGCAGTATGACCAGATGATTAAGTACGCGACGGCGCTGCGGCTGGGTACAGCAGAAGCAGAGATCATCCTCAAACGCTTCAACCGCTCCTCTGGGCCACGGCACCCGACCCACCGGGCGTTGCTGGAGTTGGGTAAAGCAGTCAAGACAACTTTTTTGTGCCAGTATCTGCACTCGGAGGCGATTCGCCGTGAGATTCACGAGGGCCTGAATGTAGTGGAGCAGTGGAATGGCGCGAATGACTTTATCTACTTTGGTCGTAGCGGTGAGATGACCAGCAACCGCTTGGAACATCAGGAACTGGCGATGCTGTGTCCGCACCTGCTGCAAATCAGCTTAGTCTATGTCAATACCCTGATGATTCAGAGCGTTCTAGCCGATTCTAGGTGGATGAAGCAGATGCAATCAGAAGACTGGCGGGCTTTGACGCCGCTGATTTGGCAGCATATCAACCCTTACGGTGTATTTCTGCTAGATATGAGCGCTCGGTTGCAATTAGATGCAGCTTAGGAATGGTCTCAGTTTTTTGCTGAAACTCCTTCTGTAGAATGGTTTCAGCGATCATGTGGCGGCTGGTGACAGCTTCGCTAGTTTGACCCCTAAAACAATCGACGTAATCATCGCCATGTTCTGCATCGAAGAGAAGCACGCCCTGCTTTTTGCTGATCGCGACTTCATCCCCTTCATGCAGCATCTTGGCCTTAATGCTCTCCTCACGCCAGAGTAAAATTCGACGTTACTGCCCCCTTCGGTTTTGGCCGTGAAATCGTAGACGCATCTGCTGCAATTTCAGCCTTATCAGGTAGCCTATATCCGAATATACTGAAATCGAACAGCCTTTTCTCAGCCAGCTCCATCCCCTCGGTTGGCAAGTTATCGACCAAGGTCCACAGATTCCCAGCGACTCCACCAAAAGCCTGTGAGCCAGCTTTCGCCAATGGCTTTTGCCCAGCGTATTCGCCCAATCCGTCGCAGCCCTCAACGTCCTACGGATTTTGTACGAGGGCTGCACCTCCTAAATCCGGTGAAGCCTCACCGCAAAAACCGCAGCAGTCGAAAAATCCGTCTGAATGGCCGCCGGGGCCGAGGCGGCTGTAGCTGCCAGGTGAGGCGGCCTATTTCTTGCGTGTCAATAAACTGCCGTACGGCGATCGCATAGTGGCCTCGCCCAAACTTAGATTGAATGACGAGCTCGGTTTCATAGCGCTTAGCGTCAGGGAGCTGTATGTTAGCCAGCGACAGACCGCCCGGGTCAGGGAAGCGGACGGTGATGCGATCGTCTTGCTGGTGCTGTACTTTGTCAAAACAGGTCTCTGGCAGCCGCTCAAATAGATCTTTGGGCAGGGTCCAAAGCACGCTGGCCTGCTCGGGCAGCGCTAGCTGAAAAGAGAGCGTAAAGCTGCGCTCAGAGTCGCCAAACAGCGTAAAGGGAAGTGAGACTGAGCTATTGCGGGTCTCAACCACACTGAGATTTAGAATCGCAGCATTAGACCGTTGCAGAAAGCGCTGCGCCGCCTGCAGCGTATTGTCTGGAGGCGACGGCAGCGGCTCTTCACCGCTAGTAATCACCGCGATGAAAGTATAGGCACCGGCAGTCGGCACGCGCTCAGCCGACCAGGCAATGGCTGGCAGCACCGTCAGGCAGCTATGCGGCTCTAGCGTAACGGCCTTGCTAGTGCCAATCTTTTGCCACTGTGCTGCAGTTGGCAGCGGGGTAGCTTCACTGTAGTAAACGGTTGCCCGCACGTTCTTAGCAACCTCATTGCCGCGATTGCGAACGCGCACGTAGACAAACTGATCTTGCTTAGCAACAACGGGGGCGCTCAGCTGATTGCTATGTTCAGTGCCGCTGCCTTCGCCAAAGTCAACCGCTGGTGTGGCAGCCCGCTCTGGGCGCACAATAATGTCTGGACTGAGGCCAAGCGTTTCTCCGCAGGGTAGGCCGCCGAGCCCAATTGGCAGCTTGCGCATAGCCACAATGGGGGCGCTGGTCACGGTTGGTACGATTTGCCTCAAATCGGGCATGACTCCCATGCCGCTGCTGCTGGAGATAGTGCCCAAGGCTGGATCAGAGAGCCGCGATCGCATCAGCACGTTTGACAGCGACGCCCCGCCATGTGCCGCACGATGCAGCCCCTGCACCACCAGAGCTACGCCAGCAATGATAGCGGCAGCACCGCTGGTGCCACCAAAGTTGTCATCGTAAGGACCAAGGCCAGCCGCTCCGGTTTGAGCAGCGGCGAGGATAAGCTCGCCCCAAGCGTAGCAGTTGATGCGGTGGCCATAGTTGCTGTCGCAGCCCTTACCGCAGTCTACGTAACGCGGATGCGGCGGATCGGCAAAGGCCGCTGCAACCATAATCGCGCCGGAGTCTTCAAAGTCTGGATCGAGCGGGTTGAGCCGACAGAGATTGGGGTTTTCTGGGGTTGGTGGCGCCACTGCGCTCATGCCGGTATCAAGGTTATAGCCACCGTTGCCGGCTGCTTCTACCACCGTGATGTCAGCAGACGAGGCTAGCCGAATGGCATCAAAGTCAGCCGGATCGGTTTCAACCGGACAGGTGTCTCGCTGGACCTCCAGCAGCAGCACATCTCCTGGGTTTAACACGCCAGCATCGCGAATTGCTGTAATAGCGTCAGCCACATGCCCGCTAGACTGCTGGCTAGCCGAGTAGTGAGACGCCAGTCTGATTGTCTCAACGTTGGGCGCAATGCCGATGCCGCCAAGCTGATTGTTAACGCCTGCCACGATAGACAGCACCGATGTCCCGTGATCGACGGCCAGCGCATCTGGGTTACTATCGCCCACGATGAGACTGCTATTTAAGCTACTCAGTCTGGCTAGGTCTTCATGGGCCGTCTGCCAGCCCTGCTCTAGACGCAGCCGATCAGGGCATTGACGCGCTCCACACGT
>JAAHIA010000401.1 GCA_010671975.1 Leptolyngbya sp. SIO4C1
TCTCAACGCCAACCTACACGAACAAAAATATCGGCTAGAAAATAGGATACGTCAGGCACTCAAGGCTAGATGTTTAGCGCTCTTTATTTAATTTTACCGAAGAATAAATACACCGACCATTTTGCATGCTTTCAAGGTGTGTCCATCAGAGAGGTTGTGAACAAAAAATCGTCGTTTTAGATTTCATTCTATCCAGAGCCAATAAAGAGCGCTAACGTGTAGTTTTAGCGCGTAAAGCTGGGGTCAATCTGAGCCCACAGCGCCAGATCAAAGGCATCGGGCTCAATGCTGACGGCCAGTACGCGCAGCGTTACACCGGCTGATTCTAACCGACGCAGGCTCAGCCGATCGCCTAGGTTGCGTGTGAAGGTGTCTAGCAGCTGTGGGGGCGCGGCTTCGCCGTTCACTAAAACGGTAGGGTCAAGCAGCGCTAGCCGATGGCCGGCTTCAATCGCTAGTCCGGTTTCGGCTTCAATTTCAAGTACTTCAGCCGAGAACTGATCGGCTAAATCTAGCGAGAGCCGCAGCCGATTGTTCGGCAAAAAGACGGCCTGCGGATTGGTGAGGCGATAGCGAGAAAATTCGCGCGACTGGGCTGGGTTACTGAGGTTTACGGGAATCTGATTGAGTCGCTCAGTGAAGGCGGGCGATTGCAAAAAGGCGTTGAGGTCGGCAGGCGTAATCACCACATGTAAGGCGCTGTTGAGCGGCTGGTCTAGCGCCACCTGGCCGCGCTGCAGCTGGCCAAAGTCTAGGTCAATTGCGTCGGTTTCAAGATCGGCGATCGCAATGCGAAAATCTGGTACCGGGTAGACGCCCCGCGCTCCGATCCGCAGCTTATCTACTTTGCCCCGCAGCAGCTGAAACGCCGAGGCATTGTCTACTCGCACGTCGATGTCTTCGACTTTGACTAAGCGATCGCGAATTGCGTCTTCGGCGACCTGATCAAGGATGACGCCGACTGGCGATCCAATAAAAAGCAGGCTAGAAAGCAGGATTGAAATAAGTTCCATCAAGGAAAATCTATTACTATGATGACCTGAAACATAGCCTAAAAAATCTTAAATCGCCGCTTTGTCAACTCAAACCGCGCTTGATGATTACCTTGCGCTAGGGTGTAGCGCCTCGATTTTGACGATACCACCCTGGACTGCGTCTATCTGCAACCTGTAGTGATGAAGAAGTGCCATCCCAACTAAAGGTTCAGTTTCCGATGCTGCAACATCTATTTCGCAATACTCTCCGTCCCAAATGACGGTTGCCGCATACAAATCAAAAAGCGTTTCACTACCGTCACCCAATGTGACGATATCGGATGCGCTCCAAGACAAATTCAGCGTGCTAATTACTGCAGATGGTAGGCTCAAGAAGCCATTAAATCCAGTGTCAATGACGGTGTGAATAACTTGCCTTTTGCCCTGCTTATTTCCAATGACTAGCGGCAACGTTGCTTCATAGCGCGAGTTAACTACCCCCTGAATCATGTCTTCTTAGCTAGACTCTGGGCTCCAAAGTGATAAACAGCACGATGCCCAATGCGAATTACCCAAGGTTGGGCATCAGGATTACGCTCGAACAAACGGTTAGTTGCAGGCAAAACATTCTCGGCAACTTCAAAGTTTCCGGTTTCAATATCGATCGCAACAATTTTACCCTCGTTACCTGCTTCAACCTGCTGCTGAATTTGAGATACGTAGAGTTCTTGTCCGCGTCGAGCCAACTCTTCCTTGCTATATCGCCGTCGTCGAACCGTCATAGCTCTAGTTTGTCAGAGTATCGCCTGTATTGTAGCGTCAGTGATGGCTGTATAGAATTCTAATATTCTCTATCTGCTTCAATCCACTGCTGAATTGTTTTGACCACGTGATCCACTCCTATCTCCTGCGATTCGTGGGTGGCTCGCTTGACGACTTCGACTTTGCCATCTTTAAGTGAGCGGCCGGTGACGATGCGGTAGGGAATGCCGATGAGGTCGGCGTCTTTGAATTTTACGCCGGCGCGCTCTTTGCGATCGTCAAGTAGGGTTTCTACCCCAGCGGCATTGAGATCGGCGTAGAGTTTTTCGCCGGCAACGACCTGGTCGGCATCGTTAATGTTCGGCATGACCACAATGGTGTGGTAAGGCGCGATCGCAGTGGGCCAGATAATGCCGTCTTGATCATAGGATTGTTCTACGGCAGCTTGGGCCAAGCGTGAGACGCCAACGCCGTAGCAGCCCATGAAGAGTGGCTTTTCCTCGCCTGACTCGCTGGCATAGGTGGCGCCCATCGCCGTCGAATACTTCGTGCCGAGCTGAAAGATATGGCCGATTTCGATGCCGCGCGCGGTTTGGAGGGTTTGGCTGGGGGCGTGGACGGCGCGATCGCCCGCAGCGGCTTTGCGCAGATCGACTACCGACTGCGGCAGCGTAAACTGATCGCCCCAGTTGGCGCCGACGACGTGGTAGCCGCTTTGGTTAGAGCCGGTGACGAAGTTTTTCAGCTCCACGACGGTCTGATCGGCCAGCCGTAGAAACTTAGGGGCAACGCTGGCCTGCGGCTTAATGTAGTCGTCATCTAGGTCAGGGGCAATGTAGCCGAGCGGCAGCGGTTTGGCAGCCCAGTTTTTTTGCTCAGTTTCGCTGGGTACTTCTAGGCTAATCACAGTGCTGCCGCCATAGGCTGCCGCCTGTCGGGCCAGCTCATTTTGCAGCTTCACCTCGTTCACATCCTGGTCGCCGCGAATGCTCACCAGTACCAAAACGGCCTGCTCATTGTCGTAGGTCACCTGATACAGCACGTTTTTGACTATCTGTGTGGGCGAGCAGTCTAAAAACTTGGCTAGGCTCTCAATCGTTGGCGTATTCGGCGTGTCTAGCTTTTCGTACTTCTCAAATGTTGCAGGTACCGCATCCGGCGGCAGCGACACGGCTTTTTCGACGTTGGCGGCATACTTGCCGTCGTCGGTGTAGAGCACCTCGTCTTCGCCTGCCTCGGCCAGCACCATAAACTCGGTTGAGCCTGAGCCGCCGATCGCGCCAGAGTCGGCCTCCACAGCGCGAAATTCGAGCCCGCAGCGGCGCAGCATGTTGCTGTATGCCTGATACATATCTCGATAGGTGGCTTTTAGGCTGTCTTCATCAGCGTGAAACGAATAGCCGTCTTTCATGATGAATTCGCGACCTCGCATCAGGCCAAAGCGCGGCCGAATTTCATCGCGGAACTTGGTCTGAATTTGGTAGAGATGCGTCGGCAGCTGCCGATAGGAGCGAATCATGTCGCGCGCGATCGCGGTGATCACTTCTTCGTGTGTTGGCCCTAGCGCCACTTCCTGCTCGCGCCGATCGATAAAGGCAAACATGATGCCTTCAGCTTTGGTATAGGTATCCCAGCGGCCCGAGTCGCGCCAGAGGTCGGCCGGCTGCAGCTGCGGCAGCAGACATTCCTGCGCGCCGGTTGCGTTCATCTCCTCGCGGACGATGGCTGACACTTTATTAAGTACGCGCCAGAGCAGCGGCAGATAGGCATACACACCGCTAGCAATGCGCCGCATATAGCCTGCCCGCAGCAGCAGCTTGTGACTGGGAATCTCTGCTTCAGCAGGATCTTCACGCAGTGTGACAAACAGCATCTGTGACAGGCGCATAGGGATTCTCAGCGTTGTAAATTTACCTGATCAGTCTAGTCTATTCTGGCGGATGGAACTAGCATAGAACTGCCGGCTCGATGTGAATGAACTATGGCAGCTGAAGAAAGGCCAGATGATGCTTTAGAGCAGGGCAATCGCCCTGCTAAACCACTTCTATTTTTGGGTGGTGCAGCGCTGGGTGCTTTTCTAGCCGCTGTTCCTTTTGCCTTTGCCGACATGCCCCTATCCGCCCTGACCGGCTGGCAAATTGGCGTGGGGGCTGCCTGCGTTTTGACCTGCGCTACGTTGACGATGCTTTGGGGCGGGCGCTTTGTTGACGCTGTGATGCGGGCGCTAGAAGGTGCAGGGTTTTAATTCAGCTGTGCTGCTACACAACGCTGGGAACAGTAAACTCGCCTGCACATAGACGGAATGATTGTAAATACTTGCTATCAGCAAGCTGTACATGATCTTACCGACATGCTCACCTCTACACTCTAGCAGTTACAAACCTATAATTAAAAGAATCGTAAACTTGCATTGGCCATGGCAAGCAACGCCTTAAAAGTTTTCATTTCTTACTCCCATAAAGATGAAGTCCTTAAGGATGAAGTCCTGCGCCATCTCAGGATTTTGCAGCGGGAAGGCGAAATCAACACCTGGCAAGATCAAGATATCGAGGCTGGCACCGAATGGGCAACAGAGATCAAAGAAAATTTGGAGAAGGCACAGATTGTATTGCTGCTGATCACTAGCAATTTCTTGGCTTCCGACTACTGCTATGAAACCGAGATGCAACGAGCAGTACAACGGCATCATGAGGGTACAGCTCGGGTAATTCCGATAATTCTCAAACCCTGTAGCTGGCAGTACAGTATCTTCAGCCGTCTGCAGGTGCTTCCTACGGATGGTAAGCCTGTTTCTCG
>JAAHIA010000402.1 GCA_010671975.1 Leptolyngbya sp. SIO4C1
AACGATGAAAACGTTTTGGTGATTCACAATCCGACCGTGGCGCGGCATTTTCAGCGAGAGTTTGAGCGGCTTTATCAAACCGCCGAGCTGGGGCAAACCGACTCTCTACAGCACCAAATAGCAAAGTATCAGCAAAAGTGTGGGCAATAAGGTGCCCTGAAAATACGGGGAACAGGACGATGCAGAGAGCTTGATGGTGAGAGTCTTCGCGTCTCCGCCTAGGGTGAGCCGCTATCTCAGTGCCATAATGGCAACACCTGAAACCATAATGGCAGCCCCCAGCAGCCGCTTTTGCATGCCCGGCTCTTGAAAGACAAAATGGCCCAGCACGACGGCGATTAGCGCGCTGAGCCGCTTAACGGCAATAACCTGGGCGACCGGTGCTAGCGTCAGCGCTAAGAACTGCAGGCTGATGCCGCTGGCATTCAAAAGACCGGTAATGCCCAGCAGTCGAATATGCTGTGAGACGTCGCGAAAGCTGCTTTTCGCGCGAAACATCAGCGGTACCATGCCCACTGCAATGACGATAAATAGCGACATTCCCCAGAACAGCGGTGAGGAGTTGAGCGTACCGATCTTGTCAAAGTTAGAAGTGATGCTCCACAGAAAAGCCGCCCCGAGCATCAGGCGACTGCCCTGATTTTGCACAATCGCCGCTAGCGGTGCCCAGACCGATCGCTGCGCTGCCGGCTGCCAGTTCAAAATGTAGGAGCCCACCACCAGCAGCAGCACGCCCACAGCATCTGCCCAGGTGGGCCATTCTTGCACGATCAGCGGCGAGGTGGCCAGCAGGAATAGCGGTGTGAGTGTAATCAAGGGCACCGTCAAAGATAGCTCGGCAACTTTGATAGCGCGCACGTACAGCGTGTAGGCCAAGATATTCAGGCTGCCGCCTGCCAGCAGCGCTAGACCAAACTGTGGTCCAATCGTCGGAAAGCCGCCGGTCAGCAGCTGCAGCCCGAACAGCAGCACCGCGCCTACGCTCATAAAGCCAAAGAGCACCGCGTATTCATCTAGCGCTTTGAGCGTTTGCTTACCAGTGACATCTTTGAGTGCTTCAAAGCAGGCGGTGCCGCCCGCGCAGAGAAACCACAGCATCAGGCACCGCAGCAGCGATCGATGCCAAGGCTATCGAGCAGCAGATCGCCAACCGCGTTCGCTACGGCAAACTCGCTGTAGAAGCTTTTAGAAAAGTCAAATCCCTGCATTTCGGTTAAGATTGCCATGACCAGCGGTATCAGCTCGTTTTCACCTTCCATGCGCTGACGCACAAAGACCTGAGCCGCGCGTTCAGCAATCTCAGCATTGACCGGTTCGGGCAAAAATTCGGTATCTAGCCAGCGGCGCAGCGTGGCCTTGAGCCATTCGCCTTCTTGAAAGGCATCCTGCGGTGGCGGCAAGGTGATCGAATCAATCGGCTCGGTCATGGCACAATTCCCCTATGGCCTTTTCTGTTCCTCATATTATTCAATGTTACGCTCAGGGCTATTTTTTGATGGCAGACGGGCGAACCTTGAACTGGTATTCCAGCGTAGAGCGAACGCTGATTCCGCTAGACAGTCGCTTTCGCTATCCTAAATCGCTGCGGCGCGTGCTCAACCAAAACCGATTTCGAGTGGCCATCGACACAGCCTTTGATGCGGTCGTAGAAGGCTGTGCCGATCGCGACACGACTTGGATTTCAGACGATCTCAAAGAGGTTTATTATCAGCTGCATCGAGCAGGCTGGGCACACAGTTTTGAAACCTGGCAGGGCGATCGGCTAGCCGGCGGTATCTTGGGCCTAGCGATTGGCGGCGCGTTTATTGGCGAGTCAATGTTCTATCGCATTTCAGAAGGCTCAAAGGTGGCAATGGTAAAGCTGGTTGAACATCTGCGATCGCGCCACTTCCTGCTGTTTGATGCGCAGATGATGAACCCGCACCTATCGCGCTTTGGGGCTCTTGTTATCGAGGCCGCTGCTTACGAAGACCTGCTGCAGATGGCGATTGTCCAGCCCTGCCGCTTTAGATGAAGCCAGCTGGCTAAAGAGAAGCCAGTTGGCTAAAGCAGAAAGGGCTAAAACAGGCAGGGCTAAAACGGGAAGAATAGCGGCGTCAGCGTCACGACCAGGCCCCACATCAGCAGGCTCAGCGGCAGCCCGACCCGAGCAAAATCGGTGAATCGATAGCCGCCCGGACCGTATACCATCAGGTTGGTCTGGTAGCCGATGGGCGTGGCAAAGCTGGCTGAGGCCGCCATCATTATTGCGACCGCAAAGGGCAAAATGCTCACGTTCAGCGCCTGCGATAGTGATAGGCAAATGGGAAACATCAGCGCTGCTGCCGCATTGTTGGTAATCAGCTCGGTTAAAAACATGGTGCTGCCGTAGACCACGGCGAGCGCCAACCAGGGATTGTCGCCAGCAAAGCCAATCAGGGTTGCCGCGATCGCACCGGCCGCGCCGCTGGCTTCAAGCGCTTTACCCATCCCCAAAGCCGCCGCAATCACTAGCAGCACCGACCATTCCACGCTGCTGAGCGCGCGCGTTGGCGAGCAGCAGCCGGCAACCAGCATCGCGATCGCGGCCAGCGTAGCGGCCTGCAGCATGCTCAGCCAGCCCAGGCCGGCTAGCCCCACCATCACCAGTAAAATTACTAGCGCTACCGGCGCTTTTTCATGGCGCATGGGCTCAGAGTCAGGAATGCTGCTAACTAGATAAAAGTCGCGAGAGATGCGCTGCTGCTCAAAAAATTTAGGATGGGCCTCCAGCAGCAGCGTGTCGCCCGGGCGTAGCTGGATGTCGCCAATTTTGCCAGGCAGCCGTTCGCCGTTGCGCGCCACGGCCAGCACCACCGCATTATAGCGGGTGCGAAACTGGCTTTCGCGAATAGTTTGATCGACCAGCGTACAGGTATTTGAGACCACCGCTTCAATCAGGGTGCGCTCAGAGCGCGGCGTATCGAGCTTAAAGACTTGGTCGGTAGCCGGCTGCAAACCGCGCAGCCGATGCAGGTCAACAATCGAGTCAATCACGCCGACAAAGATCAGCTGATCGCCTTCACGCAGCACTTCCTTGGGGCTGACCGCTGGAATCACCTGCTGCGATCGCACAATTTCAGCCAGGTACAGCCCCGGCAGGTGACGCAGCCCGGCCTGCTCGACCGTCTTGCCCGCCAGCGAGCTGCCGGTAGGCACGCTCATCTCGACAGTGTACTGCCGCACGTCGTCGCTGTAGCTGATTGCCGCTTTGCGCTCGGGCAGCAGCCAGCGACCGGCTAAGAAGAGGTAGGCCAGCCCCGCGATCGCGCAGGGCAGCCCCACTACCGCAATATCAAACACTCTGAAGCCGCGCTGTCCGGCTTCAGTAATTAGCAAGCCGTTGACCACGAGGTTAGTGCTAGTGCCAATCAGCGTGCAGATGCCGCCAAAAATGGCGCTGTAGCTCAGCGGAATCATCAGCTTAGACGGACTCAGGCGCAGCTTACGACACCAGTCGCCCACCACCGGAATGAACATTGCTACTACGGGCGTATTGTTCAAAAAGGCACTCAGGCCCAGCACCGGCAATGTCAGCCTCAGCATGGCCCGGCCAGGCGTTTTGGGCAGCCCCAGCACGTGCTGCGAAATCCACCCGAGGGCGCCTGTCTGCTGTAAGCCAGTGACAACGATATACAGCACGCCGACCGTCACCATGCCCGCGTTGCTAAAGCCGGCAAGCGCTGCCGTCTCGTCTAGGACGCCGCTGAGAAATAGCACACCCACGCCGCCTAGAAACACAATTTCTGCGGGCAGCGGCGTCAGCGCGTTACCTAAGAAGGCTGCAGCAGTAACCGCAATGGTTAGCCAGCCCTGCCAGCCCATCCCTGCTAGCGCAGAGTCCGCTAAAACATAGGGGCCTATTGCAGCAAGAAGACTAATACTCAGGCCGGCTATTCCCCAAATTAAGAAGCGTTGCCAAGAAATGGTTGACAGTTGACGAAATCGCCCAGCGGTCATGGTGCAAAACTCCTTGCTGAGGTTCGCTATGAAATCAGTTCAAACACAAATGTAGTTCAAAACAAATGAAACGCGAATAAGCTTTGTTTGAAGTTTAGGCGAAGTTACTGACTCACATGTCAGAATTAAAAAGTATTAAAAAGTCTCTGTGCGGTTTCTACCGACTTGCTGCCGCTGGCTGCTACTGTTTTATACCGGGTTAATATGGCTCCATCAGCCAATCTGTCTGTCCCCTCCAACTGGATTGATGAACTAGCGCGAAACAATTTTTTGTTTCGGGGGCTAGACGTGGCTGAGCTAGCTGACTGTTTACTAGTAGACGCCTTCAGTTTTGAAAAGCTGTATTCCAGTCGACCGATTTATACAGCTTTTCAGCCAGACGAGTCGCTGCAGCATCTCTATGGGGTCCTCTCGGGTGGACCAGTGGTGGTTCGCAGTACGCCGCTCGATCGAATTATCTCGCTCACCTACCCTGGCAGCTGCTTTGGCATGCAAAGTCTGCTGTTTGACTGTGGGCGGGTGGTGCGTGCCTTTCCTAGCCTG
>JAAHIA010000403.1 GCA_010671975.1 Leptolyngbya sp. SIO4C1
TGACCCTGCGCGGCAAGCTCGTGCGCCACCACCTGGCCACGCTGTCGGTGCTCACGCTCTTCGGCGTCATCGCCGCCCAACTCGTTGTAATTGTCCTGTTGAGTATCCAGAACAAGTCAGCGATGCGATCGCACACCAAAGCTTCAACTGCTGCTGCCTGCTGCTGATCGAGCCACAGCGTTAGGCTAAACAGGCTGCAGTCTCGCTGCAGTGAAAAGCTAGCGCTCACCTCGTCCACCCACTGTCGCTCCTCTCTGAGCTCACGCACTAAGCGCGAGGTGCGCCCCTCGGCTAGCAGCACCGTCAGCAGATCTAGCCCACAGGCCTCAGTGAAGTGATCTATACCAGGGCCAAGCCAGGCCATCATCAGTCGACCTTGCTCTAGTCTAGGCATAGCCAGCACCTGCCGCTGGATGCCGGCTATGCTCGGAGCGTGTGAAGCCGCAGTTGCAGGACAGTCTGCTGCAGGGGCAAAGCGCTGAAAAGACTGACTGACCAGCTCAACTGCCGTCTCTAAAGTAACGTCGCCAGCCAGCACCACGGCCATATTTTCTGGCTGATAGTGCGCCTGATGAAAGCAGCGCATTTCTTCGGGTGACCGCTGGTTGAGAATTTCAGGTGTCCCCAGAACCGAACGACCGTAGGGATGCTGTGGATAGAGCAGCTCTGATAGCGCCTGAAACCCCACCCAGTCCGGATCGTCATAAGCCTGGCGGATTTCTTCGAGCACAACGTAGCGTTCGCGCACAAATTCATCGGCCGGAATTGAGGCATGCAGCAGCAGCTCAGCTAGGTAGGGCAGCGATCCGGGCAGGGCCTCTGCAGCCAGTGTAATAAAGAAGTGGGCATAGTCATGGCTAGTCGCTGCGTTGGTGAGACCGCCACGCCCCTCAATGACCTGATCAAAGACCCCGGGCAGCAGCCGATCGGTTCCTTTAAAGATCATGTGCTCCAAAAAATGAGCCATGCCCGACCAGTGCGCTGGCTCTATTGCAGCCCCGGCCTTAACCCAAACATCCGCAACCACTACTGGCGTCGCAGTAATCTCTTGATGAATTAGCGTCAGCCCACTGTCTAAGCGAACTACGCTGGCCGGAAAATCAGCTAAACTTGAGGCGCTCACAGATATTTGCTAACGGACGGCACGACTCAGCTATAGGCAAGAGTCTTGGGATCTATGCTAGCGCCAAGGTTAAAAATTGTTGGCATAGTTACATGATTTTGGCAGCTTCAGATACGTCGTTAGCTTTAAAGGCAGCAGTTTTAAGGGCAGTCAGCAGTCTTGACAGCTTCGCCGCTAATTTTGCCCGCTGTCCAAGAAAAAGGCACCCGAAGCGGATGCCTTAAAGTAGTTGCCTACTGTGTATATCTACTTATTTAGTTTGACCACTAATAAATCAGTCTGGTTCCTGACCTTCTAAATATTCGGTCTCTTCTTCGCTGCTTTCAATTTCATCTTTGAAGCCGCGTAGCGTTTTGCCCAGCGCACTGCCTAGCTCAGGAATTTTTTTGGGACCAAAGATGAGCACTGCGACCCCAATGATAATGGCAACTTCAGGCCAGCCTAAACCAAACATGATGTCCTCACGGAAGCAGCCATATCACTATAGCGTGAAGCCTGCGGGGTGAGGCTCGTAGCCGGTAGCCCAAAACAAAAAAAAGCGCCCGATTGGGCGCTGAGCATGAGGTAAGTTTGAAAGTACTAAAGCGCGAAGCCTATCTTTGAATTTACTTGTAGTAGCGCTGCTCTAGCCAAACGCGCAGCTCTGCTTCTGAATCAAACAGTCGATGCTGCTGAGACAGCGGATCGTAGGCTTCCCATAGCGATCCTTGGGCCGTCTCTCGGTACGAAATCTGTAAGCGATTACCTTCAGTGAGTAAGGTGAGCATCCACTGCCCTATCGCGGCAAGGCGCTCGGCGATGCGATCGCGCAGGGTAGGACGCGGCGTCAGCTCCCAGCTTTGCTCAAGCTGCTGACGCTGTAGATCCAACCTAGCTGAGGCGTTGGTGTAGCTGTTCATGATTGCCTCCTGATTAAAAACGATTAAAAACTGTTGCCAGACTGTTTATTTGCTTGATAATTCTCACTTTACGCAGGGCAATTAAAAGCGGCAAAGCATCCCATAAATGACATCTATGCAAAAAATCGATATGTCGGACTGGCGAGGGTAAGCTAGCCTGTCAGTAAGACTGTTGGGCAGCGACGGATGACTTTAGGGAAGATCAAACTGGCTCAGCTGAGAGCGCTAGCAACCGTTGCCCAAACCGGCAACTTCAGTGAGGCTGCCCTACAGCTAGGTTTGAGTCAGTCTACCGTGAGCCACAGCATCGCTGTTCTAGAAGAAGAGCTGGGCATTGTTTTGCTCAACCGAGGTCGCTATGGCGCGGCGCTGACGCCCGTGGGCGAACAAATTTGTGCCAAGGCGGAGCAGGTCTTGCAGCTGGTTGACGAGATTGCTCAAGAGGCCGCTCAGGCAAAGGGTATTGAAGGCGGGCTAGTGAGAATTGTTGCCTTTCGCAGCATGGCCAGTAACGTCTTGCCCTTAGCCATTGCCAAGCTTCACGAAACCTATCCTTCGATCAACGTCACCATTACCGAACTCGATGAGTTTCAGCAGCTGCAGCAGGCGCTTTTAGAAGGTAAAGCCGATCTGTCTGTGGCCGAACTACTGCCTGACGAGGCGTTCGATACCCTGCCCGTGCTTGAAGATCCGATTGCGGCGCTACTGCCGCCTGGCTGCCCGCTAGAGGTCTCTCAGCTCAGCTGGCAACATCTCTATCAGTACCCGCTAGTGACCTCTGTGCACAGCAGCTGCACCGTGCGGATTGATCACGCCCTGAAGCAGGCAGTACCCCCTATCGAAGTCACTTACCGCCTTCGCACCGACTCAACGATCGTGGGGATGGTGCGTCAGGGACTGGGGATTGCTATTATGCACCGGCTTGCGGCTGAGCCTGTTCCATCAGATGTGCGTGTCGTAGCGCTACCGTTTACCTTTTCGCGCTGGCTAGGGGCTTCCTGGCATAAAGACGCGCTGCTCTCACCGGCGGTCTATGCTTTTTTAGATGCGCTCAAGACCATTCGCCCCCTAGAATATAAAGTCGCTAGCTAGATGTCGGCTTTAGCCCATGCGCAAACTTTATTTTTTGCTTCCAGGCACCACGCGCCAGTTTTACTGCGGCGGTCTATTTGCTGAGCTGAAAACGCTAAAGCTAGCCCAGCAGATCTGCGAGGCCGAAGCTGTCACCTACCGACAGCGAGAAGAAGGCACGCTGTTTATAGATGACATCTTGCAGCAGCCTAATCTCGAGCGCTTTATTTTTGTCGTTAGCTGGGGATTTGATGTGCCTAAGCTGTGCAAAAGGCTGGCTGGCTGCAATGTGATCTACCATGCTCACAGCGCTGGCTACAGCTTCCGCGTGCCGCCTGACGTGCCAATCTTGACCGTCAGCCGCAACAGTTTGGGCTACTGGGGCGAACGAGCTCACAACGCGCTGATTTACTATCTGCCTAACTGTCTAGAAGAGACTGTTGTTGATCATCATCTAGAACGCGATATTGATGTTTTAGTGCAGGCTAGAAAATCTTCTGAATATCTGATGCAGCAGCTTGTGCCGGCACTCCAGTCACGGTGCAACGTTGTTGTGATCGATACGTTTATAGACGATCTGATCGAATGCTTTAACCGCACTAAGGTCTATCTCTATGATTCTGCAGAATACTGGGCGCAGCGTCATCTCACTGAAGGCTTTGGTTTACCCCCAATGGAAGCGCTGGCCTGCGGCTGTCAGGTGTTTTCAAGCGTCAATCATGCGCTAGCTGACTATCTCGATCCAGGCTTTAATTGTCAAAAAATTGCGGGCTATGCCACCGGCTACGACGCACAGCGGGTCTTACAAACGCTAGAGCAGTGGCAGCCAAATAGGCTCTCGGAAGATTTTTTTGCTCCCTATCGGGCCGCGCGGCTGGTGCCTCGTCTGTGGGTAATTTTAGAAGGCGTGAATCAATTTTTTGACTATCGACAGAAGCATGCTGCTGATATCGCGAGCCTGACCGCTAGGCGTAGACTCTATCTATTCTTTAAGCGCGTCCGCAGTAAGGTTCAGAAAAAGCTGGCACAGTAAACTCTGTCGCCCCATAGTCGGCAGAGTGTTGAAAGCTGCGATCGCGGTGCTGCCTAATAGAGACTTGTTCTTTAGGGACTAATCTTGTGACTGCTTGGACTAGCCTATTGCCCAATGTTGCCGCCTTCTCAACGCTGCTGCTCGGCGGCCTCTCGCTGTTTTTTCCCTTTACGCTAGCCAGCTTTGTCGGCCTCAAGCCTAGCGAATCAGAAGGGCTCTCTGAGATTCGCTCGATATTTGGCTGCTTTTTCATTGGGTTGGGAGCCGCCTGCCTTTGGCTGCAGGAGGCGGCTGCTTTCACAACGCTAGGAACTGCCTGTATAGCTGCTGCTCTAGGACGCATCGTCTCGGTGTAT
>JAAHIA010000404.1 GCA_010671975.1 Leptolyngbya sp. SIO4C1
AGAATTGATGCGCAGGAAATAATATTGAAAGGTATTTCAGCCTTAGATGATGAACTCGCTAGCGGTTTGTTTGCCTCTGTGGTACGTTCTCAAGCTGAGGGAGATGGAGGTGATATAGAAGTCACTTCTAATTCAATATTTGTTTCTAACGGTGCAGAAATCTCAGTTGAAACTCTGGGAATAGGAAATGCTGGAAACATAGAACTTTCTACACCCTATTTGAGATTGGAGACTGATTCATTTATCTCAGCCCGAACTACAAGTAATACAGGTGGCAATATCTTTTTACAAATATCTGGATCGATGATCTTGAGAAGAGAGAGTCAAATATCAACGAATGCCGGTGCAGGAAATGGTGGCAACATTGAATTTGATGGTGGACTCATTTTTGCGATTCCTCAAGAAAACAGCGATATTACGGCTAATGCTTTCTCAGGTAGTGGCGGTCGAGTCACGATCAATGCGCGACAAATCTCAGGCATTGAATTTCGTCCAGCGCTGACGCCGTTTAGCGATATTACAGCCAGCTCTGAGCAGGGGCCACAGGGCATCGTCACGATTGATACGTTAGAAATTGACCCAACGCAGGGGCTAGCGGCGCTGCCCGAAGAACCTCGCGCACCCGAAATCATTCAAGGCTGTCAGGTCAGCGGTAATCGTGAAGCGACGCAGTTTTTTGAATATGGTCGCGGCGGGGCGCGATCTACGCCAGACGATATCTTGGCGATAGAGACTGCCGTAACTGATTGGATTTCTCTAGCTGTGGCAGAAGATTTGTCTATCGATGTGTCTGAGACTGACTCAGCCCACAGATCGACAGCTCAGCGCCTAGCGGCCTGTCAAGGGGCACCATGATGAAATCTATCCATCTTATTAGTCTAGTCGCTGCATTGATAATCTCTCCTGCTGCTGGATGGGCACAGACGTCACCACAAACTCTAGAGAGAGTAGACCCGCCTGCACCCGAGGCGTCGCCCGACCCGCCGCCCGAGGCACCAGATTCGCCCGAAGATCTGCTGCCCGAACAGCCGCCTGAGCCACCGGCTGAAACGCCTTCGGATTTGCCACCGGGGGTGCTGGCGACAGAAATTAGGGTGACGGAGCTGCGGTTTGAGGGCAATGAGATTCTGTCTAACGACAGCCTGCAGCAGGCGATTCTTGAGGCGCTGGCGCGAGATTTTGCCACGCTAGACCCAGCAGAGCGCGACGAGTTTGCCTGTGAGCCACCGTTTGAGCCGCCTGTTTGGACGCCGGTGACTCAAACAGTGGCGCAGCTCCTACGGTTTGCTGAGGTGGTGGCTGCCTGCTACGCGGCTGAGGGCTACACGACCTCTGGCGCAGTGATCCAGATTCCAACAGAAACGCGCGGTGGCACTGGCCCGGTTGATATTTTGGTGATTGAGGGCGAATTAGAATCTGTTGACATCACGGGTAGGCAGCGGCTGAATGAAGGCTATGTGCGATCTCGCCTCCACCTCGACGAGGGGCAGCCGCTCAACATAGACCGCCTGCAAGAAAACCTGCAGCTGCTGCAGATCGATCCGCTGGTTCAGCAGATTCGGGCTGAGCTGAATGCGGGTGCCGCGCCGGGCAGCAGTCGGCTGCTGGTCGATATTGAAGAAGCGCGCTCTTTTGATCTGTCTTTGGCGCTCGATAACAGTCGCCCTGTCAGCGTGGGGACGGCGCAGCAGCAAGTTTTTGCGAGAGAAAGCAATCTGTTGGGGATTGGCGATGCGCTGAGCTTAGGCTATACCCATAGCGAGGGCAGTGATGCACTGAGTGTGGGCTATTCGCTGCCGATCAATGCTCGCGACGGTCGCTTGAGCCTGCGCTTTGATCCGACGCGCAACGACATTGTCGATGCTGACTTTTTTGATATCAACCGCGATGGCGAAGGGCCAGATATTGAATCGAGATCGCAGCTCTATGAAATTTCGCTACGGCAGCCCGTAATGCGACGGGTAGACGCACAAACGTTTCAGGAGCTAGCAATTGGGCTCTCGGGCTCACTGCGCAACAGTCAGTCGTTTCTGCTAGGCGATCCATTTCCGCTGTCGCCGGGAGCGTCAGTGACAGGCAAAACCCGCGTGGTGGCGCTGCGCTTTTTTCAAGACTATACGCTGCGCGATGCGCGGCAGGTATTCTCGGCGCGCTCTCAGTTTAGCTTGGGGCTAGGCATTTTAGATGCAACGGTCAACAACTCAGTTGAAGGGGTTGGCGCGATACCAGACAGTCGCTTTTTTGCTTGGCAGGGTCAGCTGCAGTGGGCCAAGGTGCTGGCTCCCGATACATTGCTATTGCTGCGCAGCGACCTGCAGCTAGCCGATCAGGTGCTGCTCTCGGCAGAACAGTTTAGCCTGGGCGGGGCGAGCAGCGTGCGCGGCTACCGACAAGATCAGCTGCTCACCGACAATGGTCTGTTTGCCTCAGCGGAGGTGCGGCTGCCAGTGGCTCGCATTCCCACGTGGAACGCGCTGCTGCAGGTGACACCGTTTATCGATTTTGGCACCGGCTGGAACAGCAGCGGACGCGGCAATCCAGACGAAAATACGCTGGCCTCGGTGGGACTCGGGCTGCAGCTGCTGCAGGGCGATCGCAACCAGCTGACGGCGCGCTTAGACTGGGGCATTCCACTGATCTCGGTTGATTCGGGGGGTAACTCATGGCAAGAGAAGGGGCTGTATTTCTCCGTCGTCTACAATCCTTTTTAGCAGCGGGTAGGCGAAAGCTGGGGGCGCGCTGGCGACTGCTGGCGCTGGGCTGCTGTACGCTGCTGCTGACGTTGATGAGCAGTCTGTCGCTCTCGCTGTCTGTTGTTCCCCAAGCTGTTGTGTCACGGCCAGCCCTGGCTCAGACTGAGGCCCCGGCGAGCCCTGAAGACTGGTTTCAAACTGGGCAAAGAGCGTATGAAACACAAGACTATCAGCGGGCAGTCATGGCGCTCAACCAAGCAATCCAAGGCTTTGAGGCTCAAGGACAAAGACTGCCGCAGGCGATCGCGCTGAGTAATCTGTCGCTGACGCATCAGGCGCTAGGGGCTTGGTCGGCGGCAGCGCAGGCGATGGATCAAAGTTTCGAGCGGCTAGACGTGACACGCGCTCAGCTGACAACAGCATCGATTGCAAACTTCTCAGACGCTCAGCTGCGAATTTTAGCGCCAACGTTAGAGATTGAAGGTCAGCTACGGCTGCGGCAGGGCGATGCTGAAACGGCGTTAGAGAGCTGGCGGCTGGCCGAGCAGATCTATCACCAGCAACAAGATCGGCGCGGCGCGATCGCAGCCCAAACCAGTCAGCTGCAGGCGCTGCAGTCACTGGGGCTATATCTGCAGGCCAATGCGATCGCACAGACTCTAGAAAAGCAGCTCGACCAAATTGACGAGCCGCTGCTGAATATTCGAGCACGGCGCAGCCTCGGCGAGACCTATCGCGCGGTGGGCAGGCTAGATCCGTCAGCAGACTATCTGCAGCAGAGTTTAGCGGCGGCAGAAAAGCTTGCGATGGGACCAGTGCGATCGCAGGAAATCAGCGCCACCCAGCTGAGCTTGGGCAACACCTATTTTGCCCTGGGCGATCGCGAGCAAGAGCGGCAGGCAAGCCTAAATCGCCAAGATACTCTGCCCTGGCAGTGTCTATCAGCCGAAGTGCCCAACGAAGCGCAAGATTATTACCAGCAGGCTGACACAGCCTATGCAACTGCGATCGCTCAGGCGGCTGACGCTCGCCAACAGGTGGCGGCTCGGCTCAATCAGCTGGCGGTACTGCTTGAGCTAGAGGGTAACAACGCCTTCCTCGAACCGCAGTGGACAGCCATTAGCGGCTTGCTCTCCGGTCAGGCATTTCGCGATCGCTTTGGCGTCTATGCGCGCATTAAGCTAGCCAAGCAGGGGGCCTGTCTGAAGCAGCGCGCTGCAAATGAAAGTTTAGATTGGGAGCCGATCATTGCTCAGCTTAAGCAGGCTTCAACCATCGCGGCTGCACTCAACGATCCGGTTGCCATCTCGCAGTCGCTGGGGAATTTGGGCGGCCTCTATGAATATTTCAGCTGGCTAGAGACCTCGTCTACTAAAGCGCTGAATGAGAATACCTGGCATCAGGCGGCGCAGATGCTGACCGAGCAGGCGCTGCTGGCGGCTCAGCCCTCTGAGCTACCGGATATTGCCTATCAGTGGCAGTGGCAGCTGGCTAGATTGCACAAAGCAGTGGGGCAAATAGAGACGGCAGTCAACGACTATCGCCGGGCGGTGGATACGCTGCGGGCGGTGCGCAACAATCTGCTGACGATTGATTCTGAAGTGCAGTTTTCATTTCGAGACAATGTAGAGCCGGTTTATCGAGAGCTGGCAGATCTGCTGCTGCGAGCGGAGGTGCCGAGTCAGGCTGCTTTGAAGGAAGTGGTAGGGCTGATTGACAACATTCAGCTAGCAGAGTTGGAAAGTTTCTTGCAGTGTAATTTGGTGGGTACGGTCGAGCTTACCGAGG
>JAAHIA010000405.1 GCA_010671975.1 Leptolyngbya sp. SIO4C1
GTTTCATCCGTCAGGCGCCGCTCCTGAATGATCAGCATTTCGCGGTCGTTCAGCGCGCGCAGCGCATCGGCGATCCACTCCTTGCGCCTTGCGGCATCCCGTGTTTTCTACAAGGCAGATAGCACTTTCGTAGAAAAGAGCCTGTTTTTCCCACCTATAGTCTCTTAACGCACCGCCTGTTCAGAATCTGACGCGGCCGGCACTGTAGGGACGTCTTCAGGCTGATCTGCCGCAGGGCGCTGCGAATCCCCAATTGGATTGCTGCTGGTGCCAGTGGTCTGCTCCTCCAAGGGTGGATGAGATGGATGACCGCTGGATGGAACCGTGACTTCACCTTCTGGCGGCTCACCCTGATGGCGAGGATTAAATTCTGAAATCACCAGCGGCATGGCTAGCGCAGTTGATGAAGTCAATGACAGTACTAGCGAAACAGTAACAAAAGCTAACCCTGATTTGACTGCCGCAGTCAGCTTAAGAGCACTATGGTAGAGCATTCTTGAGTCCTATCACGCATGGTGCATTTCTGTGATAACGCTTTTGTATTTTTTTGACAACAAACGCGCTAAAGCACACTTTCGCTCTCATCGACTACTGCTGTCGGTTCTGTCGTAGGTTGGCGGATACCCTTGATCGTAGGGAGGACGATATCCAGCCGAGGCAACCGTGGGAAATAGGGCAGATACAATCAAGCCGCAGGTGAGCAATATCAGCAGCTGAGAAAGTTTAGAGGAGGAAACTATATGGGACAACATTTTGTTTAGGAGTGAGATTTACGACAGCGTAATTGCAGAAAGTTAATGGGTAGATACTGTTAACTGAAAAGTATCTACAACATACACATTAAATCTCAAAGGCTCCGGAAGGTTTAAGAGGAAAAACACTGAATTTATCAAGATTTAAATTGTGCATGAAGCTTACAAAAACCATCAGCTTACTACCCATCGAAATTCACAAAAGACGCCCCTCGGATAGTTGTTTTTTCGAATAAATTTTCCTTTTAAGACCGCTTCTAACTCGCAAGCAATTTTAGTGCCACGCCCCCTTGAAACTTTTGGCGATTGTAGCCCTGAGCCATTATCAACAATTCTTAAACAATAGGATTTTTCTATGGTTTTCCCAGTCACCGTTAGTCGCGTAGCGCCAATCGCGTGCCTGCCAACGTTGCACAGCGTTTCTTCAAAAAAGCGGCAAAGCTTACGCTTACATTCAATTGTTAGATTTTCAGGCTCAATCGGCTCTAAAGAACGCGCTTGAATTTTTAACATTTGAAACCCTGGAAAAGGCCTTTCCAGAGTTTCTCGATAGATCTCATAGAATAGCTCATGCAGAGGAATACTCAAATCTAGTCTAGAGTTTCCAACTTTGATGTATAGATTATCATCGCTGATCGCATCTTGCTTGAGAGATTCACCAATATCTCGTATTTCTTGATTGAGCCTCTTCAGCTCATCGCCAACTTTTTCAGTCGAAATTTGATTATCTCGAATCAGCCTGAGCAAGTTTGCCAGCGTTTGTAGCGGACCGTTATGAATGGTATCGAAAGCATGCTCAATCGTCTTTTGTCGCTCTAGCTTAAGCGCAGCCAGCGCAATATCTCGTTCTTGTACCAGCACCTGCCAGCGATTTTCGCTCTGAGCAACCGCCACATACGCCACCCCGTTAATCACCAAGGCAAGCAGCGCCGGCGCAGCCGGAAGCCACAGGCCGCCCAGAGTTAAACTCCAGTAGCTGGTCAAAATCAGCAAAAAGCCCACTGCAACTAGACAAAGCAGACCGTTCAGGGTGGAGGTAGCAGCTTTTTTAATACTGATACCGGCTATGCCAAAGACGACAATAAAGGCATATTCTAACGGGGTAGATAGGAACCAGATCAGTGGAGAGCCGTTAATCACAGCGCTCGTAATTTGGCTGGCTGCATGCGCCTGGAGCTCTAACCCTGTGAGCCGATCTTTGTTGTAGATTAATCGCAGCGGAACAGCTGAGCCGAACTTAATCACATTGCTAGGATCCAGCAGCCCTAATATAACTATTTTCTGAGAAATATCTTCTTTAGAAAAACTGCTTTTAACGACATCTGAAGCTTTTAAGATCTTAAAAGGCTGCGATATATTGCCGCCTGAAATCAGTCCGCTGCGAAAATTGATTAGCGTTTGAATCCCGTAAACAGAAGACTGTTTAAAGTAGCCGCCAGCATTCGGATCTAGCCTAGGAATTTCTACATCACCAAACCGCATTGCGTCGGGATCGCGTATGCCATTCTCTAGCTCAAGACCGCGATGTTCATAGAGGTACCGCTCAGCCAGCAGCAAAGCCAGCGACTTACGAAAGGATAAGCTCCCAATCGGCGTCCAGCCTAAGAACATGCGTCTAACGTTGCCGTCATCGTCTAAAGAAAAGTCATTGAAGCCCACCTGATTTTCAACGACCTCTTCAGACAGCCCTTCTAAAGGTGCAATCATCGGGGGACGTACTTTCTCCACGGTGAGTAAATGCTCATTCTCTTCAAACAGCTTAAGCAGGCGAGATTTCTCGGTACCGCTGAGGTCGTCTATCACCATATCAACGCCGACCACCGTGGGCTGATAGACCAGAATCGTCTCAAGCAGCTTAGCCAAGTCGGTATATTGCAAGAAGGCGGTGTCTGAATGTTTTAGATAGGCTTCATCAATACCAATTAAAGTAATGTGAGGGTCGGTCGGTTCAGAAAAGCTCAGCTGCTGCAGACGATCTAGGGTAAGCAGCTCTAAGAACTGAAACAGGCCCAGCAGCCTTAGCCCCACAATCACGCCGATAATGCCAAGGCCCAATCGACCTTCTAGCATTAGCTCCCAGGCTCTGGTTCGAAACGCCATCCAGCCCATTAGTCAATTAGCCCTTTTTGCCGAGCTAAAATCTCTGCGCGCGTTCTGATATTTTTGCCGTCCTGCCTTTCTTCATCAGAGTAGATTTCGAGGACGTCATAGAGCTTGGTCCAATAGTGGCGAACGGTGGTTGGCTGCACCCCCAGCCGCTGGGCAATGGCTTTATCCTGCAGGCCCTCTTGAAAGGCTAAATTTAAAACCTCTAGCCATTCGGGCTTGAGTTCGATACCGGGCTGAAATCCTTTGATCTCACGGGTATCGCTAAAGCCGTTGAGCGCTGCATCGACGCGAGCCAGCAACCCCTGAGTAGACTGAGCCTTGTCAATGACGGTAAATCCACCCTGATGGCTGTCGATCTCAGGCCGGATTCTAATCAACGGTTTGATATTGGTGCTTAAGATGGCAATGTTTTGAGTTGGATACTGAGCCATGAGCTGCTTGAGCGCGCTGATGCCGGTTTCTGTGCGCGCATTGTCGCCGGCTTGCTCAGGAATTGACAGGTCGAGAATCACTAAGTGAACAGACTGCTCAGCCAGCACTGAAAAAACTTCCTGAGCAGTTTGGGCCACTAAAATTTCTACGCTTTGGTGATGCTGCTGCAGCACGACCATCGTCCCGCTCAGCGTTGTAGGATGATCGTCAACCAGTAAGATTCTGGGCGACGAAGCGCTGTCTAGGAGGTTATTCATACCAGCCTTGATCGACTTCCTACGCTACTCTAAAAAAGTATATAAAGATCGACAAGCGCCGCGATCGCGACTGCGCCACCCTGATTTCACATATTTTTCTAGTGTATGGGCTGCCTAAGCGCGATCGCAATCTTCAAACGACCAAACCTGTTGCCTCAAAAGTATCAGCCGCTTTGTAGAAAAGTGCAAAGCTAGGCTGCCTGCAGGCTGTAGATATAGCGCAGCGCTGCCTCTGGCGTGAGCGGCTTAGCAAAGTAAAATCCCTGCACTTTGGGGCAATTCAGGGTTCTGAGCTGATGCAGCTGCGCCGCTGTTTCAACCCCTTCGGCCACCACGTCAATGCCGAGGTTCAGCGCTAGATCGATAATGCTGCGCGCAATTTCGATATTTTCACCGGCCTCGTTGATGTTTTGAATGAAGGAGCGATCGATCTTAAGCGTATCGATGGGCAGCTGCTGCAGCCGTCCTAAAGAGGAGTACCCTACCCCAAAATCGTCCATGCAAACGCCAACCTGCAGCTGCTTCAGCTTCATCAGCGTCGCTTTCGCCGCATCGGGATTTTGCATGACGGCATTTTCTGTGATCTCTAATCGCAGCTGGTTAGGATTGAGCCCTGTCTCTTGCAGAACAGTGCGCACCTGCTCGGTTAGCTGCGGGTAGGCAAACTGCTTAGGCGACACATTGATATTAATGCTTAGGGATAGCTGGTCAGCTAGCTGCTGCTGCCAGCGACAGACCTGCTGACAGGCCTGCTTGAGCACCCATTCCCCAATCAAGATAATGACACCCGTTTCTTCCATCACCGGGATAAACTCAGCTGGAGAAATAGAGCCGTGCTGAGGATGATGCCAGCGAATGAGCGCCTCAAAGCCAACAACCTGATGGGTTGGCAGCGCAATGATGGGCTGA
>JAAHIA010000406.1 GCA_010671975.1 Leptolyngbya sp. SIO4C1
CCTGGACGGCATCACCTACGACGACGTCCTCCTGCTCCCGCGCGCGAGCGAGGTCCTGCCCGCACAAGCCGACACGTCCAGCCGGCTCATGCAATACGAGCGCGCCGGCCGCCAAACTGAGTAGTGATCAAGTCTTCGTATTCAGCTGCGATCGCAGCCACCGACAGCAGACAAGTTTCTAGTTCTACAAGATCCATATGCTGGCCGCCGAGGATGCGGTTGGCGAAGAAGACGGTACCAGCTTCATCCGTTTGAAAGGAGCCAAAGCGCATTTTGCGATTTTCTGCTAGCAGGAACCGCAGCAGTCCCAGCTCTGGGCCGCTGCCAAGACTGATGCAGCTGCTGGCGCGGACGATGGCAAACTCGCGTTCGGGATAGGGATGGTTTTCCCAGGGCAGCACGTCAACTTCTATCAGCGTGTGACGCTGATAGAGCAGGTCAAAATGGGGGCGATCATCATGGCTGCGAAAGCTGTCTTTGAAAAGGCTATCGGCTAAATAGGCTTGCAACCGGTCGTGGGTGAGCGCCTGCGCGTCGTTGACGAACTCCATACAGATCACATGATAAACATTTGGGCATTCACATCGGCTGGGTCTTTGAGCGTGTGCTGCTGTATGAAGGCATTGGGCGCTGCATCGGACTCGAGCCGGCCGTCGACAAGGTTGATTAGGCGATCGGCGACATCGAGGATGCGGTTGTCGTGAGTGACCATCAGAACAGTGCAACCTTCTTCCCGCGAGAGCTGATGCAGCAGGTTGACCACATCGCGGCCGGATTTTTTATCGAGTGCGGCAGTGGGTTCGTCTGCGAGCACCAGCTTGGGATGATTGACCAGCGCGCGGGCGATCGCAACTCGCTGCTTCTGACCGCCGGAGAGCGACTTTGGCTTGTAGTCTACGCGGTCGGCTAGCCCCAGTTTGCTCAGCATGTTGACGGCCTGATCGCGCTTGGAGCCAAACTGGCCGGTCAGCTCAACTGCCATCTCGACGTTCTGGCTGGCTGTGAGCGATTCAAACAGGTTGTGCGCCTGAAAAATAAAGCCGATGTCGCGCCGCACCTGCACCAGCGCCGCGTTGCCGAGCCCAACTAGCTCCTGTCCGTTGACCTTGAGGCTGCCTGCCGGTAGCGTGCGCAGCGCTCCAATCAGCGTCAGCAGCGTAGTTTTGCCCGAGCCTGACGGTCCGGTAAGAATGACAATTTGGCCGCGCGGCAGATTGAGCGAAATATCGAACAGCACCTGTTTACTCAGCTCGCCGCTGCCAAAAGCGTAGCTGAGATGCTGAATTTCGACAGCGAGCTCACGGGTATTGGGGAGGGCAGCTTCTGTGGCTAGGGTCATGGGTTAGCCTCCAAAGACTTCGGCAGGGTCGGTGGACTGTACGCGCCGCACCGCGATCGCGCCTGATACCAGGCACATGACAAACGTCAGCAGCAGCAGCGTCAGCACGCGGTGCGGCGTCATTTGAAAAAATAGGCCAGTGGCGCCAGCAGCGGCTTTGTAGAGCAGCGCGCTAATTAAAAAGCCAGGAATGAAGCCGCAAACCGACAGAATCAGCGCCTCCTGCATCACCACGCTGAGCAGATAGCGATTGCTGTAGCCCATCGCTTTAAGGGTGGCATATTCTGCCCAGTGATCGGCTACGTCGGTATAAAGAATCTGGTAGACCAAAATGATGCCAACTACAAAGCTCATCGATGTCAGCAGCGTAAATACGAAGCCAATGTTGGTATTTTCCTGCCAGTAGCGCCGCTCGCGCCTGACAAAGCCGTTCTCCCCGGCTTTTGGCAAAACTAAGACGTCGTTAGGTAGCTGCAGGCTAAGCTGTCTGACGATGCGCTCGACGCTGGCGTCAGGCTCAAGCTTAATCACGCCAATATCGGCAGTGGCAAAGCTGCGCTCGTCCTCATCAGGGCCACGATTGGCAAAATAGCGTAAAAAATTCTGGTCGCTCATGATCAGGTTGCCGTTGCCTGAGGCGAAGTCGGTGCCGAGGCGAAAGGTGCCGACAATGCGGACGTGGCGATCGGCGAGCTCAGACGTGATGCCGGCTTCGGTGGGGCCCACTTCCGCGCGGGCGCGGGTGTCGATGATGGCAGTCTCGGGCAGCTTTAGGGCTTCGAGGTTGGCTTGTACGCCCGGCAGCGGCAGCACCGGCTCGGCTAGATTAAAGCCCAGCACGCGCACGAGGCGAGTCTCTCGAGTGAGGGGGTTTTTCCAGTTGGCTTCACTGATATAGACTGGGTAGGCATCGGCAACCCCCGCGAAGGCCTGGGCCTGATACAGCCGGCGGCGAGCAAACGAGCGCGGCACAAACATATTGGTTTTGAGCCGGTTAATCATGATGACTTCGCCGTTAAACTGGTTTAGCAGCTGCAGCTGACTGTCGTACAGCGCATTCATAAAGCCGCTAAAGACGAACATGAGCAGCACAGCGAAGCCAACGCCGCCCAGCGAGGTGAGAAAGCGGCGGCGGTCGTGCGTCAGATTGAGCCAGGCTAGCGGCACGCGCTTAAAGATACGCTTTAACATGTCCCCTCTTAAAACACTTCGACTGGATCAGCCGCGATCGCTTTGCGCACCGAAATCAGGCCTGAGAGCATACACATCAGCAGGCTAAGCCCTAGCACAAAGAGCACTCGTCCCAGGTTCATCTGCATGGGCAGCGTGCCGGCAGTCGCGCGCACGGTCAGCTCATACAGGCCCAGCGCGATGATCAGCCCTGGCACGTAGCCTAAGACCGCTAAAATAACCGCCTCTTGCAGCACGATCTTAAATAGGTACTGACTGCGATAGCCCATCGCTTTCATGGTGGCGTATTCTGGTAGGTGCTCGCGAATGTCGGTGAAGAGAATTTGATAGACAATGACGGTGCCGACAATAAAGGAAACCAGCACCCCTAGGCTAAAGATAAAGCCAATCGAAGTTGACTGCAGCCAGTAGCGCCGGTCGTGCTCAATGATGCCGGCTTTGGTGTAGACATTGACATCGCTGGGCAGCAGACGGCGTAAAGTCTCAGCTGTTTTCTCAAGCGGGGCGCCAGGCTCAAGCTTAATCAGACCCAGGTTAATCTGAGTCAGGTCGCGCGGGGCAAAGTAGCGCATGAAGTTTTGGTCGCTCATGATAGCGGTGCCATCTGCGGCAAAGCCACCGCCTAGCGCATAGCTGCCAACGATGGTGACGCGCCGCCGGTCGGCCTCAGTTTCGGTGCCCACTGCCTGCGGGCCAAACTCGGGGCGCGAGCGTCGATCGATAAAGACGCTGTTAGGCTGAGCTAGCCGCTGCCGCGAAGCCGGGCTCTGCAGCTCAGGCATGAGAAAGGCCGGATCGTCTGGGTTGATGCCGTAGGTGAACATGGCGCGACTTTCGCGGGTTTCGGGGTTGCGCCAGAGTAAATAGTCGCTGTAGAGCGGCATGGCGTACTGCACGCCTTCAACGCCGGCAATCTGATACAGCCGCTCGCGCGGAAAAGGTTCGGTGGTACTGATTTCAAGCGACTGGGGCGACATCAAAAACAGGTCGGCATTGAACTGGTCGTAGAAATTTGTGGTGGTGCTCAGCAGCGCGCCTAAAAAGCCGAGGTTCATAAAAATTAGCAGCACGGCAAAGGCAACGCCCGCGATCGCAACGCCCAGGCGCGTGCGCTCGTGCAGCAGGTTTAGCCAGGCCACCGGAACGCGACGCATCAGCCTTCATCCACGTCAATCAGCACGTCAACTTGAAGGTTGGTCAGCTCGTCAATCACCTCATCCTGGTCAACGGCGATGCTGACTTCAACCACGCGAGCGTCGGCATTAGCTGCTGGGTCATCATCTAAAATGTCGTTTTTGAAAATCTGCAGCCCCACTTGCTCAACGGTGCCGGTTAGGGTTTGCTCAAATGCGCCGTTGCGACTGATAATCTGAGCCGACTGACCGGGTTCGACCAGGCCCACATCAGTTTCATACACCTCGGCAACGACTACCATTTCATCGGTATTGCCCATTGACAGCAGCCGCTGCTCAGCCACAGACTCGCCCGGCTCAAGGTAAATATCTAGAATTTGGCCCTCGGTCGGGGCTTTCACCACAGAAAGGGCCAGCCGAGCCTCTGCCAGCGCTAGGTTACGCTCCGCTGAAGTCACACCAGATTCGACCTGAGACAGCCGCAGACCGGCCTCCGCTGTGCTCACCTGTGCCGTAGCGTTTTCTAAATCGGCGGTTTGGGTGGCTTCTAGTCGCGCTAGCGTAGCCTGAGCACTGGCTAGCTCACTCTGCAGCTGCTCTACTTCGGTGAGCTGTCGATCGAGCGCCTGTTGCGAGACGGCGCCTTCGCCGTAGAGATCGCGAATTCGGCCTAAATCGAGCTGGGCTAAGTCTAGCTGCGCCTGGAGGCTGTCAATTGAGGCCCGCTGCGCCCGAATTGCTTCGGTCTGGGGCATGTCAACCTGATCGACGCGGGTGCAAGCA
>JAAHIA010000407.1 GCA_010671975.1 Leptolyngbya sp. SIO4C1
TGCCTACTATGACGATGATGACAATCTCTTCAATTAAAGTAAATCCAGAGCGAGATTTGCTGCACCTGTAAACATCACGCTGAAAACGATACATTCCAAGCTAGTCTAGCAACAGTCTAGAATGCCCTCTCTAAACCCGGAAATGCGGCTTGACGATAGCCAGCGGCAGAAAACCTAGTCTTTTGACTTACGTAGATTTCCGAGGATGGTTTCAGCTGCAACGCGCCGCTTAATATCTGACCCAGTATCGGTTGAGAGCGTAATGCCTTTACCTTCATTGTCATTAGCGACATTGCCTTCATAATCAAAGCCTAAGTAGTAGACATCAACGCCGCTGACAGGCGTTGAGGCAACATCTGTGGTTTGATCAATGCGAATGCTCGGATGAAAAGACTCCCAAACGGCTGCTGTGGAGGGTGAGCTAGCATACGGAGACCACTCTACCTGATCGCCCTGCTCGCGAACGGCAACGCCATAGATGCTAGCAGTTTGCTGAGCTTTCACCTGAGCATTCAGCAGCGCTTGATAGATCTCATCTTGGGCCGCCGTCAGCCGCCGGCGCTCTAAATAACCTAGCCAGCCGGGAGCCGCGATCGCAGAAATAACGCCAATCAAAATAATGACCACAAGCAGCTCTGTGGCTGTGAACCCGCCATTGCTATTGCAGCTACTGGCGTGGTGAGCTTTAGCAATTTGCTTAACAAACTGATTTTTCATGGCTTGAGGGCTCTGCATTGTAGATTCAAATCCATTAGTCTGGTTCTTTGCCGATGACGCCGCGCACCAGTACCTGAGTTTTTAGCGTTGGCAACGAGCTAGCCTCGCTGAAGCTATTCACCAGTCGGCGATCGTTAAAGCCCGAAGCATCTCCCTTGAGAAAAACGACAACGTCTTGATTTCGACCCGTCTCTGGCAGCAGGATGCAGGCTGAGAAACTGTCGCTGATACCAGATGCTGTATAGCCTGTATCACAGGTCGGTGCGCCGTTGGTGGCATCCAAATCAGCAACATAGTCAACTAGCACCTTGGAATCAGTGCCTGGTAAGCTACCCGCTGAATTTGGCGACCAGCTAGAAAAATCTTGAGCCGCAGGGCTGTTACTTAAAAACGGAGACGTCTGAGCTGCCGTTGATAGGCTCGCCTTGGTATATTCTGAGACGGTATAGCGAATGATTCTAGACTTGCCGTCCCACTGGCCCGCATCGGCAGCCGTATTTGGCTTGAGGAAATAAATCACCAGCTGGTAGTAGGCCTGCCTTAGCTTGAGTGCATTGCAGGTATCTTCATTGGCAGCCGTTGAACAGTCAGGCAGCTCGCTAAAGTCGTCGTCTAGAGGCTGAGGCTTCCAAAACGCTAGGACCGGTATAGCCCCCCCACCCGGCAGCGTATAGCCAGCATTGTCTAGCGGCGTGGCGATATTAGCGGCAGGATCTGCATAGACGTAAATAGCTTCGCGTAAGTCATCTGCAACATAGTCCATCGCTCGCCGCATATCGCGCTGAGTTTCGTCTAATACCGTCTCACGGCGGTCAATCTGCAGAAGCTCCACAACCAGATAGAGCAGGCCCGAAACCACAATTGAGGCTACGATCAACGAGACCAAAATTTCTATGAGCGTAAATCCTGAACGCTTGGAGCGAGGGACTAATCTCTGTCGCAATCTAGATGCCCAACGAATCATGAATGCCTACCAACTAGAACTTCAACGGGTTAACTGCACGGAGGGTTCAAAAGCAACGCATCAGCATTTAGTAGGCGTAGACGAGCCGGCCGGTACGCCTAGCTCATCGATATACTCGCACAGAGAGTTTGATTCATCGCTCTTGGTAATCTTGGTGTAAAGCACAACAAGCGGGCCTTCAATATTGTCATTGACGTTGCTGCTACTCAACCCAATACGAACCGGTTCAATTGTGTTAGCCCGGCCGCTCTCAACCGCCGCGTAGGGATAAACTCTCACGCCGAGATCGAACGAGACCGGCCTGCCGGCGGTATCTGGCTCGCCTTCCATGCGAAAAGTTTGAACGGCGAAGTCATTCGTGCCATCGCTGTCAATATCTATGCCTTTAGAAACCCGGGGCTGCGCCAAGTCGTAGCTCGCCTGCACAGCGGTTGGAAAGGAGACCTGCGTGAGCTCTGTCGTTGTTGTTGAAGGTACCGAAGCAATGCCTAGCTCAGGATCACCATAGGTAGCATTTCGCTCGACGACTAAGCGGACTCGATCGATCTCGCCCTGAGCTACCTGCAGCGCTTGCTCTGCCCGCTGGCTCTGTACCCGCGTTGCTACCGAAACTAGCATGACCGGCGCAATGACTGCGGTTGTAATAGCAATGACCGCGATTGCCACCAGACACTCTAGCAGCGTCAGCCCAGCTTTTGCGTCCGACGATATTAGTAATCCCTTCAGGAACGCGTGATTTTTTTTCATTATCTCAACTCTTTAACTCTTTCCAAGTAAAGGGCTTATGGGCAGTCGGCGGGTCTTTGACCAGCGGGTAAGACGGCAGTGCCATCTTTATACTCCGCACATTGAAGATTACGGATATATGGGTCGTTGGCAGGCAGCTCTCGATAATATTCGCTGCGGGGGTCGTCAACTGAGACAAAGCGCTCAGAAACTGGACCCGGTGGCGCATACTGCAAGGCCACATCGTAACCCCAAATCCGCTTTGGCGCTCCGTAGAAGCTGATGTTGGACGCTAAAAGCAGGTGCGCCACCCGGCTCCCAAGCTGTTGGATCTTGGTCGTAAGGGGCTGTGGCCGCAGTACTGTAGTTGAGCTGGAAAAATCCACCAGAGATAAACAGCTTAATGGGATTGTTGTTATCAGGGCTCCAGTGCTCATTTAGCCGAGGGAAATTGTGCAGTCCGCCATAGCTCTGCCCGCCTCGAGAAGGCACAATCCCGCTAATTAAAAGGGCATTGACGGTAGTTTCGATTGCAGAAATCTGGTTGTTCGTACGAACAACCTTTAAGTCTGAATCGTCAATGCTCATCGCTCGAGAGTTATTAGCACCCAGCACGTTGCCATTGCGCCGAATCTTAATAGGTGATTCAGGATTCGGCGCACCGGCCGTAACAGCGTTGTTGGCATACGGATTTTCATAGGCCTTGGCGGGGTCAGCAATGAAGAACTGACTGCCGCTAGCTGAAGTAAACACGCCTGGTTTCTCAGGTCTAAGCGTGTTTTGGTAGGACGAGCTGCCGCTGCCTCTAGAGGCGGGTGTCTCCAAGAAGAAGTAGTCAGAGATTACGCCGTCATTAAAGTTATCAGACAAGATGTTGACCGAGTCTCCTACAATCTCAACCGGCCGCCAGCTGTCCTGAGGCGCTTTAGCAAAGTTGGTGTCGTCAATATCTAACTTCGTACGGTTTGAGTAGAATTCAGCTTTTGTGATTTCGCCATCTGCGTTGTCGTCGACGAACACTGTGAATTCTTCTAAAGGCGAGCCAACGGAGTTTTCGTGCAGATTAAAGTCACCTTGAATATAGACGGAGTTATCGCTAATAAACGACAGACCTGCTTCTACATCAGTTGGCCGATTCAGCGTTTTGCCATTGGCTAGTCTAAACCCGTAAGGACGTCGAGCCGGATCGGCATAGTAGTCAACCGGTTTGGGGCTGATGTAGTTGTTGTCAGCGCCGTTCGTGCGCCGCAGCGGCGGATCAACTTCGCCACCAGCGTTTAAGATCATGGCGCAGTTGGCCCCAGCAATATTGTTAGCACAGCTTGACCAGGCAGACACTGCCGTTGAATGCGCGCTGTTGAAAGGACGCGCGATCGCATCTTCTCGAATCGCGTCTTCTCTAAAGGCGTAAACAATGCCGCCTTTGACAGTGTTGGTCCCTTCTGGAATCCAAGTATCCTGATTGCCGGCAGCGCCCAGTTTCTGCGTCGTGGCCAGATCGACATCCATTTCTAGCGTTCGAATGCTCAACAGCTCTCGCCCGTTCATGAAGGCTTTGTCCTGGAAGAGAATGGCTCTGTCCGTTGGGGTGCCGGTCTCATCTCTAATGATGTTTGGGCGATCGGTTGTGGCTGTTGTCGTTGGTGTTTTCCACGACCCTATAGCCGTTGGCGCCAGCGCTAGCTTAGTGGTGTCGATGATGTCAGCATCGGCAATGACCTGATAGTTATATAGCCCAGCTGCCCCACCGTTGCTGGTGTAGACGTAGTCATCGGTGAGCGTGCCGTTTCGATTGAAGTCAACATAGGGCTCGCCAGCCGTGCCTACTGGCTGATCGTCAGTCGGATCGTTGACGGTAGGATTGATGCCAGCATAGTCGTGAGCGGCCACCGGAAATAGGTAGTAAAGTGCTGGAAACTTAGGTCGACCAACGTTGTTAGCACCAAGACCACCGGCGACTGCTGCCAGCTGTAAAAATCGACGCTCTGTGGCTGCATCGGTCGGAGCGCCAAACCCGAAATAGTTA